>JBDIAG010000436.1:0-4567 GCA_039812305.1 Actinomycetales bacterium
CAGCCGGAAACCGTGGGTCTTGGCCCGCCGACGATTGTTCGGCTGGAAGGTTCGCTTGCTCACTGCGGCTCCACAACATGACGTCCAGCCCCGTGGCAACCGGGGCACAATGAATTCGGTCTACGGTGACCTCGGACCTGGGCAGATACCTGCGCCAGGGCACACCTCGGCCACACAGCAACAACCAACGGTACGGTACGACCTGGGTAGCTGGTCAAACCAGCGACCATCCGGGCACCGGTCCGATCCAGCTGGACGATCGGGACGGTGGGGCCGGTGGCGGCACTTCTCCCGCCAATGTGACAGGCCGTTACCATCCCGTCGGCTTCGAATTGTGTTCCGACACGCCGACATTCAGGAAATTTTGGCCGAGAACTTGTCCGCCGACCTAACGAACAGGTAACGTTCCGAGCCGGTTGGACGGGTTCGTCATCAGCGGCCGGCGAGCCCTGACCAAGGGCAAGTTCAGGGAGATGCAAAACCCCTACGCCGCCCCGTACCCTCGCTGTACCCACAGGTTGTGGAAAACCCTGTGGATGGTGGGGTCACCACCAGTCGTGACGACCGGAAGGGGCGTACTTACCGTGGAGAATCCCGAACTGATGACCATTTGGGCATCAGTGACCGATACGGTCGAACGGGATTTTCAGGTATCCGAAGCCTTGGGCGGTTTTCTCCGTCTGACCCGTCCGGTCGCTTTGATCGACGGCACCTTGCTGCTGATGGCGCCCAACGACCTGACGAAGCGCATGATCGAGGACCGGCTCCGCCATACCGTGCTCGACATCCTGGGTACCCGCCTCGGCAACACCGGCGTGCGGCTGCGCGTCATCGTCGATGCCGCCGCGATCGAGGAACTGGCTCGTCACGCCGAGGAGACCCGGCTGGCCGAGGCATCCGGCGGCCAGGCGAGCGCCGAGCCGGACGCCAATCAGAACTCCGGCGTCACCCAGAACTCCGGCACTTCGGCCGACAACCTCTCCGCAGACCACCTCTCGGCAGACCACCTCCAAGCCGGCACCGCACGGTCGGATCGGGGGCGACCCGACGGCACCTCGCTCGACGACTCCTCGTTCGGCCGAACGTACGCCAGCGGTGCGTACTCCGAAGGCGCCCAGGCAGGCAATTCCGTCCAGTTCGGTCGTTATCCCTCGGGATCGGCCGACGACAGCGCAGCGGACGAGGTGTCGACCTCCTGGTCGGCCGAGTCCCGGCCGACGTCCGAATTCACGACGGCCGATCTTCCACTCGGGACGGAGTCGCCCGACAACCGGACACTCGACGATCGCGCGGCCGACCACCGGCCCTCCGAGCATCGCGTCCCGGATCTGCGCCATCTGCACGAGGCCGTGGCCGAAAGGCCGGATCGGTCCGATCTCAGGCTGATCGAGCCCGGCTTCGGCCGGCAACCGCGTGACCGGCGGCCCAGCGATCCGGCCCGGCTCAATCCGCGCTACACGTTCGAGTCGTTCGTGATCGGCTCCTCCAACCGCTTCGCCCATGCGGCCGCCGTCGCGGTCGCGGAGGCACCCGCGCAGGCCTACAACCCGCTCTTCGTCTACGGCGAATCCGGTCTCGGCAAGACGCACCTGCTCCACGCGATCGGTCATTACGCGGAGAACCTGTATCCGAACGTCCAGGTGCGGTTCGTCAACTCCGAGGAGTTCACGAACGAGTTCATCAACTCCATCCGGGACGACAAGGCCTCGGTGTTCCAGCACCGCTACCGCGATGTCGACATCCTCCTCATCGACGACATCCAGTTCCTCAACGGCAAGGTGCAGACGCAGGAGGAGTTCTTCCACACCTTCAACGCGCTGCACCAGGGCAACAAACAGGTGGTCATCACCTCCGACGTCGCTCCGCGGATGCTCACCGGGTTCGAGGACCGGATGCGGTCGCGGTTCGAATGGGGTCTGCTCACCGACATCCAGCCGCCCGACCTCGAGACCCGGATCGCCATCCTGCGCCGCAAGGCGAGCGCGGAGAATCTCAACGCGCCGAACGACGTGCTCGAGTACATCGCCTCCAACATCTCGACGAACATCCGCGAGCTCGAGGGCGCGCTGATCCGGGTGACCGCCTTCGCGAGCCTCAGCAAGGAGCCGGTCACCCTCAACCTGGCTCAACAGGTGCTCAAGGACCTCATCGGCGAGCAGGCCCGCGAGATCACCGCCACCCGGATCATCGCCAAGACCGCCGAGTACTTCGAACTCTCCGAGGACGATCTGACGGGCCCGTCCCGCTCGCGCACCCTGGTCACCGCCCGGCAGATCGCGATGTACCTCTGCCGCGAGATGACCGACCTGTCGTTGCCGAAGATCGGCGCGGCGTTCGGCGGCCGCGATCACACGACCGTCATGCACGCCTATCGCAAGGTGCGCCAGTTGATGGCGGAACGTCCGGCCACCTTCCGGCACGTCTCCGAGCTGGCCATCCGCATCCGCCAGCAGTAGCCGGCCTCCCCCCAACTTCCACCCTTCGCCGGGCACGGGCTTCGGCCGGTCATGACCGCGTCCCTACCGCTTTGAGCCTCCCAATCCATTCTGCCGGTGGGACGCATCTGGACGATGTACGCGAAAAGCCCTACCATGCGCCCATTCCCACAGGCTGTGGAAAAACATGTGGATGAGACCTCGGCCGGCGTGGACAACACGTGGACGACGATTGAACATCCAGTCCGGCGCCGGCTTCGTCCACCGGTGACGGGGCGTCGTCCACCGGCCTCCCGAATGCTCGTCAACATCCTCATCACGGCGCTGACCTGGGCGAACGTGGGTCGTCCACAGCGTCCACACCGCCGATGATGACGATTCCAGATCTATCCATGACGGGAAGGGACAACCCACAAACACCAGACCTGGGGATGAACGACGACGATCGCCTCCCGGGCCGTCCCGATATCGTCGTCATCGCTTCCGGGGACACGCCCGGCTAGGCGATACGTACCCGGAGGGCGTAGGTTCGACCTCGCTCGGCGCCGGCACCGGAGAGCGTGCAAGGTTGCTTATCCAGTCTGGTTTGCCCGAAAGAAGGGGGCCGTCCATGAAGGTTCGCGTGGAGCGTGACGTTCTCGCCGACGCGGTCACCTGGACAGCACGAACCCTGCCGGCTCGTCCTTCGGTCACCGTCCTCGCGGGCTTGATGATCGAGGCCACCGACGACGGCACCCTGGTGCTCTCGGCGTTCGACTACGAGGTCTCGGCCCGGGTCGAGGTGCCGGCGGACGTCGGTGAGCCGGGTCAGATCCTGGTCAGCGGCCGCCTGCTCGCCGAGATCTGCCGCAGCCTGCCGGCCAAACCGGTCCAGATCAGCCGCGAGGCGACCCGGGTCGAGCTCACCTGCGGAGCCAGCCGGTTCACCCTCGGCGCGATGCCCGTGGAAGACTACCCGGCCCTTCCGGACATGCCGCCCAAGATCGGCACTATCTCCGCCAGCGCGTTCGCGGAGGCGGTCAGCCAGGTCGGCGTCGCCGCGAGCCGCGAGGAGTCGGTGCCGATCCTGACCGGCGTCCGGATCCGCGTCGCCGGCGACGGCCTCACCCTCCTGGCCACCGACCGCTACCGGCTCGGGATGCGCGAGGTCGGTTGGCACGCCGGCTCCCCCGATGTCGAGTCGGCCGCGCTCGTGCGGGCCAAGACGCTCACCGAAGTGGCTCGGACGCTGGGCTCCGGCGGCGACATCACGCTGTCCCTGTCCACCGACGGGGCCGGCCGGGATCTCATCGGCTTCGCCGCCGGCGGCCGCGAGATGACCTCGCTCCTGGTCGACGGCGACTACCCGGTCGACCGGGTGCAGGCGCTCTTCCCGTCCTCCTCGGCGACCTACGCCGTGGTGGACCGGGCCGCGCTGATCGAGGCGGTGCGGCGAGTGGCGTTGGTGATCGAAGGCAACACCGCCGTCCAGATGTCCTTCAGCGGTGACCAGCTCACGCTCGAAGCCGGTCAGGGCGAGGACGCCCAGGCCAGCGAGGCCCTCCCGATCACCCTGGTGGGCGAGGACATCACGATCGCGTTCAATCCCACCTTCCTCTCCGAGGGGCTGGCCGCCGTCAACGCGCCGTTCGTGCGGCTCTCCTTCACGCTGTCGACCAAGCCCGCGGTGCTCACCGGGCAGGCCGAGATCGACGGCGAGTCCGACGACACCTATCGCTATCTCGTGATGCCGGTTCGCATCGGCGGGTGAACGTCCGGGTCGCACTAGGCTGAGTTCACCCGCCCGACCCCTTGGACAGGAGCATCATGCACATCGGCCTCGTCGGTCTTGGCAAGGTCCATCTGGCCGTCAACGTAAGCCTTGGCACCCTCGAACAGCTGGAGTTTGGCCGACGTCTTTGGACGTGGTCTACTTGGGGTGATGGCTCTCCTCCGACCCGTCTCAGTTCTGCGCTCAGGCTCGCTGTTCGTCTTTCTGGCGGTGCTGTCTGCTTCAGGCATGGCTTGGGCAGACAACACTGACGAGCCCTGCATTCCCGCTGGTACGCCCATTCCAAAGGGCTCGAACGCGAAGCGCTGCCCACCTCCACAGATAGGCAAGGCTTCCACCCAGCGAGCTGCAACCCAGCAGC
>JBDIAG010000437.1:0-4558 GCA_039812305.1 Actinomycetales bacterium
CGTCCGGCAGCAGCCAGGCGACGGCCTCGGACTCGTTGTTGGCGGCGGTCGGCTCCACGTCGACCCGCAGCGTGCCCAGGACGAAGTGGTACGTCCAGTCGGGGTGGGCCACGCTGGGAAAGATGTCGATCACCCGCACCGCCTCGGCCGGGATCGCGTTCTCCTCGGCGGCCTCGCGCAATGCCGCGTCCACCGCGCTCTCGTGCGAGTCGATCGCGCCGCCCGGGGTCGACCAGGTGCCGCCGAGGTGGGTCCACTCCGCCCGCAATTGCAGCAGGACGAGCCCTTCACGCACCAGTAGCAACCCGGCTGCGCCATGGCGGCCCCAGTGTCGTCGCCCGCACCGGCACTCCACCCAGCCATTGCCGTCCGCCACTGCCACGACCCCAACGCTAGCGCTCCCGAGGAAAGGTCTTCACGGCGTCGTGCCGCCCGGGTTGCCGCCCGGCGGAGTTCTCCCCGGTCGTGCCGCCGTATCCCGGCGCGCGGCGCGCGATTCGTACCGTTGCGTAACTAGCGATTTGCCACGCCAGATGGTGGAATTCGCAGACGGTTGTCCGTCGACCTCCTGTGTCGCGGGCGAGGGGTGAGATAGTCGGTCGAGGCAGTGCAGCGGCGCAGGGCCGGCGGTCGGCCTCGCTCACGAAGACGGCCGCTGCCGGTCGAGAAGGGTTGAACTGTTGATCGTCGTCGGATTCATCACCACCAAGGAAGGGCGGTCGGCGCTGGCCGCGTCGGTCGAAGAGGCCCGACTGCGAAACCTCAAGCTGGTCGTGCTCACGCCGGAGCATCCCAAGGCGGGCTCGGAGACCGAATTGGCCGAGCTGAAGTCCAAGCTGGCGAACTCTTCCGACGGGCTCCAGGCGGAGTTCCGGTCCGTCATCGGGGATCTCGACCCGGGGGAGGACCTCGTGCGGATCGCCACCGAGGAGGATGCCGACCTGATCGTGATCGGGCTGCGCCGGCGAACCCCGGTCGGCAAGCTGATCCTCGGATCGAATGCCCAGCGGGTGCTGCTGGACGCGCCGTGCCCGGTGCTCGCGGTGAAGGCCTGAGCGGAACGCCCCGCATGCGGGCAGCTGGGGCGGCGGAAGCGGGTTTCGACGTGCCTTCCGCCCGGTCAGCCAGGTCACAATCCGGTCACCATTGGGCCTCGAGGGGTGCCCAACACGGGGCTTGTCGAGGTGGAGTTGGGGATCTCCCCGAAGACGTGGCAGGATAGGGGGGCTTGACCAGGTCCCTGCTACTGCATGCCCGATTTGAGACTCCACCTTGGGAATCCGGGAGTTTCTCGGTGTGCCAGTGCGTTCTCCTGGGTAGGTGCGGCTTCACCCCGGAGCCGATGCTCTCTACGAAAGGCAGTCTGTGTCAGCGGTTGCTCCCCCAGGTGCACTTCCGTCCGAATTCTCTCACGCACGCCTTCAGGAGCTCTTCCGGACAGGTGTGAGCGCAGGTCACGTGACCGGTGCCGACTTCCGCAGTGCCTGCGAGGCGGCCGCGGTGCCGGCCAGTCGGCTGGCGGCTGTTCTGATGGCGCTGACCGATTCCGGGATCGAGGTCCGGCCCGAAGGAGATAGGGCGGTGGCCGCCACCGGTCGGTCAGGTGTGAGCGCCCCGGTGAAGCGTGCGGCCAAGAAGGCCCCCGCCAAGAAGGCCGCGCCGAAGAAGACGGCGGCCTCGGCCGAGGGGGGCTCGCCGGCTCCCGCGCGTAAGCGCGCGACCAAGAAGAAGGCGGCCGAGCCCGCCCAGGCGGCGCCGGAGGACGCCGTCGTCGACGAGGAGAATCTCGATCCGGACGATGTCGACGCGGCGGATCTCGCCGACGTCGAGACGGTCGACGTCGAGGACACCGACGACGACAGCGACGACGTCGCCGAGCCGGAGGAGGCGGAAGAGACGCCCGCAGCTCCGTCCGAGAAGGGCAGCGAAGAGGTCGCGGAGTCGTTCACGCTCGCCGACGACAACGACGACGACGCGCCGGCGGCACAGGTGGTCACCGCCGGTGCCACCGCCGACCCGGTCAAGGACTATCTGAAGCAGATCGGCAAGGTGGCCCTGCTCAACGCGGAGCAGGAGGTCGAGCTCGCCAAGCGGATCGAGGCCGGGCTGTTCGCCGAGGAGAAGCTCAACTCCGGGCAGAAGCTCTCGCCGACGCTCGAGCGCGAACTCCGCTGGATCGCCCACGACGGGCGGATGGCGAAGAACCACCTGCTGGAGGCGAACCTGCGCCTCGTGGTGTCGCTGGCCAAGCGGTACACCGGGCGTGGCATGCAGTTCCTGGATCTGATCCAGGAGGGCAACCTGGGCCTCATCCGTGCGGTCGAGAAGTTCGACTACACCAAGGGTTTCAAGTTCTCCACGTACGCCACCTGGTGGATCCGGCAGGCGATCACCCGCGCGATGGCCGACCAGGCGCGCACCATCCGGATTCCGGTGCACATGGTCGAGGTGATCAACAAGCTGGCCCGGGTGCAGCGCCAGATGCTGCAGGATCTCGGCCGCGAGCCGACCCCGGAGGAGCTCGCCAAGGAACTCGACATGACCCCGGAGAAGGTCGTCGAGGTGCAGAAGTACGGTCGCGAGCCGATCTCCCTGCACACGCCCCTCGGTGAAGACGGCGACAGCGAGTTCGGTGACCTGATCGAGGACTCCGAGGCGGTCGTCCCGGCGGATGCGGTCTCCTTCACGCTGCTGCAGGAGCAACTGCACTCGGTGCTCGACACCCTCTCCGAGCGGGAGGCGGGCGTCGTCTCGATGCGCTTCGGTCTCACCGACGGCCAGCCGAAGACGCTGGACGAGATCGGCAAGGTCTACGGAGTCACCCGGGAGCGGATCCGCCAGATCGAGTCCAAGACCATGTCGAAGCTGCGGCACCCGTCCCGGTCCCAGGTCCTCCGGGACTACCTGGACTGAGCTCCGGCCCGCAAGGCCCCCACGTGCAGGGCGCGTCGTCTCCACGACGCGCCCTGTGGCATGTGTGGGTGGGGGCTGTCCACGGGTGGGCGCGTCCGCTTTCCGCAGGTATGCGTCCACCATCTGAGCGCCGAGGCCGTACGCGACTTGTCCAGTCGCTCTGAGTGTCGACGCCGTACGGGACTGTCCACTCTTCGAGACGGCGCCCGGCGCCGACCAGCCATCTGTTCGCGCGCCGACCAGCTATGTGTCCACCAGCCAGTGATCGCCGGCCGTTCGGCACATAGCCGGTCAACGCGAAGACGGACGGCTGGATCACGGTGTGTGGCGAGACAGTCTTGCCTGCCGGGCCGTTCTGCAGCACGATCGGCCGATGGCATTGCAGATTCACACCGTTCTCGAGCCCGCCGGCCCGGCGACCGCGATCGAGCTCACCGAGGCGCAGGTGGCCGAGCTCGGTGGTGGCAGGCGAGCCCCCGTCCGGGTCACCATCGGTGACCGCAGTGCCCGGTTGCGACTGGCGGTGATGGGCGGGAGGAATCTGATCGGGCTCTCCAAGGCCGCACGTGCGGAGCTGGGGGTGGAGATCGGGGATACGGTGACCGCGGTCGTCGAACTCGACACCGCCGAGCGCGTGCTCGACGTGCCGGACGACTTCGCGGCCGCACTCGACGCCGATCCACGGGTGCGAGCCGCCTTCGACCGACTCCCGTACAGCCATCGCAAGGAGCACATCCGGGCGATCGTCGAGGCCAAGCGCCCGGAGACCCGTCAGCGGCGGATCGCCGCCGCGGTGGCCAGACTGCAGCCATCCTGACCCGCGTGATCGGGGATCGATCACGCGGGTCGTCGGCGATCAGCCGCGGACCACGACCTTGTGGCTGCCGTCGACTCCGTTGTCCCGTGGGAACAGGTCGTCGAAGTCCACCTCGGCATGCACATGGGCGGTGAACTGTCCCTCACCCGCACCCTTGGCCTTCCAGACGAACTCCTGCTCGAGTACCTCACCGGGGCTGAGGGTGTCGTTCGGCTCGAGGTCGTCGCGGTCGGTGTCGAGGAAGAAGGCGTACAGCTCCGGGACCTCCACGCCGTCCGGCAGCAGCGGCTCGCTGCGGGATCCGCCGGCCCGGAAGCTGATCACCAACCCGGAATCGGGAACGATCTGGGCGACGTCGGGCCGAGTCGACCTCAGGTGCAAGGTCACGTCTCGCAGGCGGAAGGAGCCGTTGGTGACTCGGACGGTGAAATGACCCTCGTCGCCGGCGGACAGCTGGCCGGTGACGCGGCTGATCTGTACCTGGACGACGTCGCGCAGGTAACTCGTCACCGCGGCGGGCAGGTCAGTGAGTTGGACGGACATGGCTACTCCTCGGATGTGGTGGATGAACAGTGGAGGGGTCGGAGAGGGCCTCGGCGAGCACGGCCAGCAGGTCGGCTCGGCTCGGGCCGTACGGTGCGACGGGTCGCCGCAGCAGCGGTCCGAGCCGTTGCCCGACTTCCGGGTCGGCGAACACCTCGGCCGGTGTGGCGACCATCGCCGCGATCCGCGTAGCGGCCCGGGCGAGCATCGGATCGGTGCGTGCGCCGGCCAGCAGCGCGGTCGTCGCCAGCCAGGCCTGGTCGTCGGTGACGTAGGCACGGCCGG
>JBDIAG010000438.1:0-4547 GCA_039812305.1 Actinomycetales bacterium
TACCGTTCCGCGGACACCTCGGAACGGCACGCGATCCTGCACGAGATCATCCGGCTGGAGCCGCCGGTCGGCCATTTGAACCGACGAGCAACGACTCCCATCGAGATGGTCGACGGCAGCGCTCGAGCGATGATTCAGCCCGGCGACCTGGTCGACGTCTGCGTCCGGCAGGTCAACACCGAAAGGTCCGCCGTGGGTTCCACACCGGAGCTGATCTGCCCCGAACGGCCGCTGTCATCCGGGGTCAACGCGGCCGGACTCGCGTTCGGCGACGGCGCACACAAGTGTCCGGGGCAGCCGCTGGCGATGACCGAGACCGACGTCTTGCTGACCAGGCTGTTGGCTCGACGACCAACCATTCTCACTCAGCCCGTGCTCGGTTGGAATGACCTGATCGAGGGCTACACGCTGCGCGGACTTCGACTCAACCTGCCGGGCCGACCTTGACTATTGCTCCGACTATTGCTCCGTCGCCACACGTCGCCAGTCTTGCCCCGCTCGGTCAAGGGTGGGCGGAGGCTGGCCCCGAGACCATGGCGTTCGGCGCGGCGATCGAGTCATGGTTGAGTCTCGGTGCTCAGCTTTGATGGCCACCAGATGGGGCGGCCGATGTCGTAGAGGAGGGCGGGCACGAGCAGGGCACGGACGAGGAAGGTGTCCAGGAGCACGCCGAAGGCGACGATGAACGCAATCTGCAGGAGGAACAGAATCGGGATAACCGCGAGCGCGGCGAAGGTGGCGGCGAGCACGAGGCCCGCCGATGTGATGACTCCTCCGGTGACGGCAAGCCCTCGAATCACGCCGTCGCGTGTTCCGTGGACGCGTGATTCCTCCCGGACGCGTGTGGCGAGAAAGATGTTGTAGTCGATCCCGAGTGCGACGAGGAACACGAAGCCGTAAAGCGGGACGGCCGGATCCGCTCCGGGAAGGTGAAAGACGCGATTGAACACGATGGCGGAGACGCCGAGCGCAGTCCCGAAGGAGAGCACGGTAGTGAGGATCAGGAGTATCGGAGCGACGACAGCACGCAGCAGGATCATCAGGATGAGGAGGATCACGACGAGCGCGACCGGAATGATGAGGGAGCGGTCGTGAATCGAGGCGTCGTTGGTGTCGACGGCGGTCGCGGTCACGCCTCCGACGAGCGCGTCGTCGCCGGTCTCCGCGAGGCGTGCCCGCAGATCTCGAACGGTGCCTTCGGCCGCATCCGAGTCGGCGGCGTCGGCCAGCGTGGCTTGCAGCAGCACCATCCCATCGGCCACGGTCGGCGTGGGAGCGGCGGTGCCGGGTGGGCCGACCGGGGTGATTCCGTTCTTCGTGACGGGCGCGGAACCGGAGATCGAGTCCTTGCTGAGCACGGTGACGTCGTCGATGCCGGGAGTGCCGAGGAGCAGGCCGGCGGTCTGCTGGAGCCTGCTCTCCGTCGCCAGCACGTACACCGGACTGCCTGAGCCGCCGGGGAAGTGCTGACCGAGGGCGTCCTGGCCTGCGCGGGCTTCGGATGCGGTCAGCACCAGGTCGGACTGGGGGACACCCTCCGCCCGGAGTTGGGTGACACCGAGCGCGCCGACGATCAGCACGGCAGACGTGCCCGCCCAGACCGCACGGGGGTGGCGGCGGATGAGGCGACCGATCGTGGGCCAGAGTCCCCGGGTGGGAATCCCTTCCTCTGCCGCGACGACCTGTGGCTCGAAACGGGGACGCTTCGGCCAGAACGCCGCTCGTCCGAATACGAAGAGGATCGAGGGCAGCAGGGTCAGGGCGGAGAGCATGGCGAACAAGATGCCGATGGAGGCGACGGGCCCGAGTGCGCTATTGGACTTCAGATCACTGAGCAGCAGACACAGCAAGCCGACGATGACCGTGCCACCGGAGGCGAGGATCGGCTCGAACGAACCGCGCAGCGCGGCCTTGCTGGCGACCCACTTGTCCCGTTGGACGCGGAGGGCTTCGCGGTAGCGGGCGACGTAGAGCAGCGAGTAGTCGGTAGCAGCGCCGATGACGAGGATGAACAGGATGCCCTGGGTCTGGCCGCTGAGCAGGATCACGCCAGCCTTGGCCAGCCACCAGACGACGAGCAGGGCGACGGTGAGTGCGAACAGACTTGTCGAGAGAACGGCGACGGGTAGCAGCAGCGAACGGTAGACCAGGACGAGGATGACGAACACGGCGAACAGCGCGACGCCCAGGAGGAGCCCGTCGATCCCGGAGAATGCCTCGATCAGGTCTGCCGTGAAACCGGCTGGGCCAGTGACGTACACGGTGATTCCGGGAGGGGCGTCCGCGCGGAGATGCTCACCGATGGCGGTGACGACATCTCCGATGTTCGCATCCGTGTCGATCGGCACGAACGCTTCGAAGGCGCTCCCGTCGTCAGAGGGGATCAGCGGCGAGACCCCTGTGGTGACACCGGCAAGTTCGGACAGCTCGGCGACCGAACCCTGCAATTCTCCGATCTGATCCTCGGTCGGCTTGTCGTCGCTGACGAGCACAACCACGGCGGGAATCGCGTCCGAGTCGCGGAAATCCGCCAGACGCTCCTGCACTCGAGTCGCATCTGCGGACGCGGGGAGATAGGACGTCTGGTCGTTCGAGGAGACCTCGTCGACCTTGCCGAAGTAGGGGCCGCCGATGCTTGCTCCCGCCAACCACGCCACGATGAGGAGAGCGGGGAGCGCAACTCGGACCCATCGGAACCGGCGTCCTCGGCGAGCCGAAGGTTGCCTCTCGACTGTCATCACCGCGTCCTTCACCCCTACAATTTAGTCGTACGCTACTTTCTCCTGCAAGAGATAGTAACTGTTGGTTTATTATCTACCAGCCTGAGTGATTGGCCCTACGATGGCTCTCATGGAGGAGCAGGGCTCTCGGTCGACTCACGACCCGATTGCGGAGAGCCTCTACGATCTCGACTCCGGGTATCCCGCCGGCGATGTCATCGATGGCTCCGACCTCTCCGCAGGGGATCTCGCTCAGATCACCCGCCTCATGAGGGCGCTCGGGGAGCTCCGAGAGACCGAGCGGGCGATCATGGAGGCTTCTGAGAAGTACATGAAGCTCAGCACACAGGACATGCGTGCTCTCCACTACCTGATCGTCGCAAAGGACCGTGGAAAAGTCGTCACGCCCGGCATGATCGCCACATTTCTGAAGATCTCCCCAGCCTCGACCACGAAGTTGTTGAACCGCCTGGAACGCGGCGGCCACGTCGTGCGCCGGATGCACCCAACCGACCGCCGTGCGTTCGCCATCGAGATCACACCCGAGACAGAGGCATCCGCCAAGAGAACGGTCGGAAGTCAGCACGCGAAGCGCTTGCATGCGGCCGCCCGCCTTACCGACGAAGAGCGTGAGACCGTGATCCGGTTCCTCCAGGACATGGCCCGCGAAATCTCCATCACCAATGCCGATTGGGTGAATGACTGACTCCTATGTCCCGAGTCGCAGCGTGATTGTCGCTTTCGGAGATGTCGTCCGCCGGGGTGTCCCGTGCCTCGGTGTCGATGCCCGGCGAAAGGTGACCGGAAAGAAGACAGGCCGGCTAGCGATCCGGTCAACCCAGGTTGACCGTCCACCCCTCGGTCAACTATGGTTGACCGCATGGACGTCGAGCAGTTGACGATGCTGGCCAGGGCGACCGCGGACGAGGACCCGCTGGTCGGCCTGGACGCGACCGTGCAGGTGCGCAAGGAGATGGAGCGGGCGGAGGCGACGCTGGTGCGCCGGGCTCGCAACCAGGGGGCGACCTGGGTGGACATCGCGGCCGTGCTCGGCGTGTCCAAGCAGGCCATCCACAAGAAGTACGGCGGCCGCGGATTGTTCGGCAGCCAGAAGTAGACGGGTAACCGGTCACCGGGCGCGACCTCGCCACGGATGCCGACCGCGTTCGCTCCTCGATCGGATTCGTCGGACAGAACCCGGCCGTCGATGAGATCCTCGCCGGACGACAGAACCTCGATATGTTCGCCCGGCTCTACCACCTCGATCGAGGACGGGCGCGGCAGCGAACTGACGAACTCCTCGACAGGTTCGGGCTCCAGGATGCCGCCGACCGGCCCGCCGGCGGCTACTCCGGTGGGATGCGGCGTCGTCTCGACCTCGCGGTCAGCCTCATCCTCGCCCCGCGTGTTCTCTTCCTGGACGAGCCGACGACCGTCCTGCTGACGACCCAGTACCTCGACGAGGCCGACCACCTCGCCGACCAGATCGCCGTCATGGACGACGGGACGATCATCGCCGGCGCTACACCCCGTGAACTGAAGGACAGGGTCGGCGGCGACCGGATCGAACTCGTTCTCCGCGACAGGGAACAGCTGGAGGCGGCGGCACGCATCGTTGCCGCCTCGACGGGCGGTGAACCCACTGTCGACTCCGACGGTCGCCGCGTCAGCGCGCCCCGCCGGTATCTCACCCACTTCCGCCAGCAACCATCACGACTGATCGGCAACCTCATGTTCCCGATCGTGATGGTGCTCCTGTTCGGCTACGTGTTCGGCAGTGCGATCGCTCTGCCCGACGGTGGGAACTACCGCGAGTTCCTGATGCCG
>JBDIAG010000439.1:0-4547 GCA_039812305.1 Actinomycetales bacterium
CCCGCGCCATCACGCTGGTCGAGTCCCGCCGCGCGGACCATCGCACGCGCGCTCGCGAACTGCTGACCCGGCTCGCCCCGCACACCGGCAAGGCGGTGCGGGTGGGGATCTCGGGTATCCCCGGGGCCGGCAAGTCGACCTTCATCGACGCCCTCGGCGTGCGCCTGATCGACCGCGGACACCGGGTCGCCGTCGTCGCCGTGGATCCGTCGTCGAACCGCAGCGGCGGCAGCATCCTCGGTGACCGCACCCGGATGGCCGCGCTGGCGGCCAGCCCGCACGCCTTCGTGCGGCCCTCCCCCACCGGTCAGCACCTGGGCGGCGTGGCCCGCGCGACCCGGGAGTCGATGCTCGTTCTGGAAGCGGCCGGCTTCGACGTGGTGATGGTGGAGACCGTCGGCGTCGGCCAGTCGGAGGTGGCCGTCTCCGAGATGGTCGACACCTTCCTGCTGATCGCGCTGGCCCGCAGCGGGGACCAGCTGCAAGGCATCAAGCGGGGCATCCTCGAGCTCGCCGACGTCGTGACCGTCAACAAGGCCGACGGCGACAACGAGATCCCCGCCCGGTCCAGCGCCCGGGAGCTCGGGATCGCTCTTCGGCTGGTCGCCACCGATCGGCCCGCTCCACGCGTCCTGACCTGCAGCGCCGTCACCGGCGCCGGCCTGGACGAGGTCTGGGAGGCCATCTGCGCCCATCGGCGCGGGCTGGAGGAGGAAGGCAGTCTGGCTCAGCGCCGCGCCGGGCAACAGCAGCAGTGGATGTGGGCGATGGTCGAGATGACGCTGCGGGACGCCCTACGGCACTCCCCCGCGGTGCGCGAGCTACGGACGGATCTGGAGAACCAGGTCGGCGCGGGCCGGCTGAGCGCGGTCGAGGGTGCCCACCAACTCCTCCACGCGTTCCGCGAGGACCTGACCCGCCACGACTGGCCGCTCTGAGCCGCCGCGCCGGTCAGCTGTCGGGGTCCGCGTCCTCCACCGGCGCCATGTCCACCGACACCCGCAACCGTGACTTCTCCGCCTCCGTGTAGATCACGCCCTTCACCGGGGTCACGTCGTCGTAGTCACGCCCCCAGGCCACCGTCGCGTGCGCGGTGTCGATCAGCCGGTCGTTGGTCGGATCCAGGTACACCCAGTCCAATCCGGGCACCCAGCAGCCGACCCAGGCGTGCGTGGCATCCGCCCCGACCAGCCGTGGCCTGCCGGGTGGCGGCGTGGTCGCCAGGTATCCACTGACGTAGCGGCCGGCGAGACCCAGTCCTCGCAGGCCCGCGAGCATCACGTGCGAGAAGTCCTGGCAGACACCGCGGCGGGACTCCATCAGCTCGGCGACGGTGGTGGTGAGCGTCGTCGACCCCGAGGCGTAGGTGAAGTCGGAGTGCACGCGGTGCATGAACTCGACCACCGCCGCGCCGATCTCCCGACCGGCCGGGAAGGAGCGCGCGGCATAGTCGACAACCTCCGCCGGGATGTCGACCTTCTTCGACGGGAAGGTGAAATCAACTGCCTCCCAAGCAGTCTCCTCCGACGACTCGGTGGGTCGGGCCCGCTCCCAGGCGCTGGCCAGCAGGTCGGAGTCGAGCTCCGGCGTCGTCACCTCGACCTCGGTCACGGCCCGCACCGACAGCTCCGTGTGCGGTCGGGTGATCTGGAAGTAGGTTTGCGCGTTGCCGTACAGATCCTCGCGGGTGACCAGATCGTCCGGAGCCGGGTCGATCGCCAGCTCGTGGCCGAGCACCTGCTGCCAGGCCAGGGTCCGCGGGCGCAGATGGGCCAGCCCGTAGCTGTCGGTGACCGCGTCGTCGTAGCTGTAGGTCGTGGCGTGCTCGATCCGGTATCTGGTCACGACGACCTCCCCACCGTGATCGGCTGCTCGACGAGCAGTCTGGGTCGCGGCGGAAGCTTCTGCCACTGCCGGTGGATCTCGTCGGAGAGCCCGTGCAGGTCCTCGGTCAGCTCCCGGACGAAGTCGGCCAGTCGCGGACGGCGAGTGCCGTCCGCGATCGCCAGCTCGATCGGGTCGAGAGTGTCGATCCGCTCGATGAGATCGTCCAGCGTCGTCACCGGCGCGATCGTCACGGACGCGTTCGGGATCCGCAGCAGGTTCTCCCGGATCCGCTGCAGCAGACAGGCCACGGATCGGGGGTTGTCGTCGTCCAGCACGAGCAGGTCGAGCAGCGCGTCCAGCCGGGAGGCGCCGCGCTGGCGTCGCCGGTAGGTGACGATCGACTCGGCAGCGAGCAGGACCGTGTCCATTCCCAGGCGCTCGACGCCGGGTTCGCGGACGTCGCAGAGCATCGTCTCGATCAGCCGGAGCACCTGCAGCGCGCGCTCGAGAGCGCGCCCGGAGTCCAGCAGGTGCCAGCCCGGGTCGCGCACCATGTTCTCGGAGAAGATCCCGGCGAGCGCCAGCATGCCGGTGAGCATCCGCTCCGCGGCGCTCTGCACCATCGGCCACGACTGCCTGGCGGAACCGGACAGGTCCTCACGGGTCCGGTCGATCAGCGCGAGCACCGTCCAGACGTCGTCGGAGAGCTGGTCGCGGACGCCCTGGGCCGCCTCGGCCATCCGGCGCAGCCCGTCCGCGACGCTGCCCTCCCGGTCGGCGTCCAGCAACAGCGAGCGCAGTTCGGGCAGTGCCTGGGTGTCCTGGGCGAGAAAGCCCGGGAGCGTCTCGGAGACCTGCGTGATCGATTCCAGCGCAACCGGATACGCCTGGCGGGTGGCCTCGTCCAGATACCGGTCCGGGGCCAGGGCGCTGGTGGCGAGGATGAGCCGGAGCAGCGCCTCCGCGCGCTCGGCGTAGCGGCCGATCCAGTACAGGTCGTCCAGGACCCGCGGCACCATCGCCGCCGACGCGGCGCGAGCCGAGCGAGCGTGCTCGGTGCCGGAGGGCTCGACCGGGCCGGCGCGCCGGCGCGGCTCCCGGCTGATCACCCAGACGTCCTTGCTCGCGCCGGCGTCGTTCGGGGTCACGAGCACCGTGCCGCTCGCGGTCGGATCGCTGATGCTCGCCAGGCCGCCGACCATCGGTCGCACCTGACCCGAGTCGCTGACCGTGAAGCAGCGCAGGACGACGGCCCTCGGTGCGATGCCGGCCGACGTCGCCGCCGGGGCCACCGACAGGTCGAGCAGCTCCTGGGCCACGAAACGATGTGGCGCGGCGGCGATCCGGTCGATCAGCCGCTCTCGTTGCGCCCGGCTCAACGCACCGGCGCGGACGCTGCGTCCGCCGTTGCGGCTGATCGACCGGATCACCAACGTCTCCACGTTCGCCATGACGTGGGAGAAGCTGACCGGGTCGCCGCACCACCAGGTCGCCACCGACGGCAGCAGCAGTTCCTCGCCGAGCAGGGTCTGGCTGAGCCCGGGCAGATACGGCAGCAGAGCGGGATTCTCCAGGATGCCGGACCCGATCGGATTGACGATGCTGACCGATCCGCGGCGGACGCACTCCACCAGCCCGGGAGCGCCCAGCTCGGAGCCCGACCGCAGCTCCAGCGGGTCGCACCAGGTCGAGTCGACCCGGCGGAGGATCACGTCGACCTCCTCCAGCCGGTCCAGGACGTTCATCCAGACCCGGCCGTCGCGCACCGTCAGGTCGCTGCCCTCCACCAGCGGGAAGCCGAGCAGGCCGGCCAGGAACGCCTGGTCGAAGGCGGTCTCGGAGTGCGGGCCCGGGCTGAGCACGACGACCCGCGGGTCTTCGACCCGGTTCGGAGCAGCGGACAGCAGGGCGGCCCGCAGATCCTGGAAGAAGGGCGTGAGCCGGGCCAGCGAGGTCTCGTGGAACAGCTCCGGCAGCACCCGGGAGAGCACCCTGCGGTTCTGCATCGCATACCCGGCCCCGGAGGGCGCCTGCGTGCGGTCGGAGAGCGCGAGCCACTGCCCCTGCCGATCTCGTCCGAGGTCGACCCCGGTGAGCACCAGTCGGCAGTTCGGAGCGCCCACCAGAGGCCGGAGGAACTCGTCGTGGTCCAGCACGGCCGCGGTCGGCAGCAACCCACGCGCCAGCAGCTGCCGCGGCCCGTACAGGTCCTCGAGGAGCAGATCGAACAACCGCGCCCGCTGGGCCAGGCCGGCCTCCAGAGTCGCCCACTCGCGCGCGTCCAGCACCAGCGGGACGGCGTCCAGTCGCCAGCTGGTCGGCTCGGCCAGCGACCCGCCCCCGGCCGGGGAGTCGACCAGCGATCCGGAGCCGGCCTGACTCGGGGTGTAGGTGACCCCGTGTTCGGCGAGCAGCCGAGCCACTTCGGTTCGCGCCCGCATCACCTCGTCGGTGCCGAGATCGACCAGGCCGCTGACGGAGGCCCACCCGGGCCGGATCTCGCCCTCGGCGTCGGTGAGCTCGTCGAACCGGCCCATCGGGCCGGATCCGCTAGGTGGTCCGCCGGGTTGGTCGCGAGACGGCGACCCGGCCAGGGCACTGCGATACCGCTCCAGCAGGGTCACGCCCAGAATCTACCCGGTCATCGGGAGGGCAATCTCCCGGACCCGTCCGCGCACCCGCCGGAGCCCGATGCGCGCGGCCTCACCATCCGGCCAGGT
>JBDIAG010000440.1:0-4542 GCA_039812305.1 Actinomycetales bacterium
GGGGCCGGGTGCCGGGGCGCTGGCCGGCCGGCCCCCGAACGGAGTGGCGCTGGCTGGCGGAGGGGCGGGCGCGGGCGGCTGCGCGGCGGGCGCATCGTCCACCGTGACCCCGTGGTCGCGGATGAGGTCGGCCAGACCACCCGCATAGCCCTGGCCGACGGCCCTGACCTTCCAGGCGCCCTGGCGTCGGTAGAGCTCCAGCACGACGACGATGAGCTCGGAGTCGAGCCCCGTCACCGGGAAGTCGATGAGTGCCGTCCCCGCGGGGTCGAGAACGTGGGCGACGGGCGCCGGCAGAGCGCCGAACCGACCGTTCTCGAGAGATGAGACGACTCGCACCGCGTCGATATCCGCCGGCACCTGGCCGGTATCGACCTGCACCTTCCACCCCTGACCACCGGCGGGCGGTATGCAGCGCACCCCCGGCCCGGACGGCTGGTTGTAGAAGACGAAGTCGTCGTCGCTGCGGACCTTGCCGCTGCTGGTCACGAGCAACGCCGACAGATCCGCCGGCGCAGCCACATCGACGGTGACGGTGACGGACGAGACGGGCAACGGCGCGTTGCCGCCCTTGCTCAGCTGGGTCACGAAGCCTCCTAGGTCGCTGTCACGACCCTAACGTCGACCGGTGACATTGTGAGGCTGGAATGTCGCGTCCCTCTACGCGGACCGCATCCTCCCCGCGAAATTCGCTGGCCTCTCGTCAGAGTCGTTCCTAGCCTGGCGCGATGATCTTCGCACTGCGGGCCTTCCGTGTCCGGGCAGTCGAGGCGGGCCTGGGGGTGGCACCCGCTCACCGCTGACTGGGCCGAGCGTGTGGTCGCGACCTCTCCGGTGCGGCCGGGTGACCTGGTGCTGGATCTCGGCGCCGGCACCGGGGCCCTGACCGCCCCGCTGGTCGCCGCCGGCGCCAGGGTGCTTGCCGTCGAACTCCATCCGCGACGGGCCGGCAGCCTCCGGGACAGATTCGCCGATGCCGACGTGACGGTCATCGAGGCCGATCTGTGCGACCTGCGGCTGCCCCGTCGGCCGTTCCGTGTGGTTGCCAGTCCGCCCTACTCGATCGGCAGTGACCTCGTGCGTCTCCTGCTGTCCGACGATCGGCTGCTCTCCGCGGACCTGGTTCTCCAGCGGGCCGCCGTGCGCCGGCTCGTCCAGACGCCGCCTCGGGCCCGGCACAGTCGCCGGTTCCAGCTGTCGATCGGGATGACTGTCCCGCGACGGGCGTTCCATCCGGCTCCGAAGGTGGATTCGGCAGTCCTGCGCCTCCGACGCTGACCCAGATCGTCCGTTGCCGTCCCGCGAGTTTCCACAGGCACCATGTTCCAACCCGACTACCCCTCGACGCGGGTTGCGATCACGTCCTTGCGGGTCGGTTGCGGGAGGGCGTCCGCCTCACCGAGGGTGACCTGCACGGTGGTGACCACTTCGTCCTCGATGTCGACCTGGTGAGCGACGGGCGCGTAGCCGGCGGCGGCGAGCGTGTACGAGCCGGCCGGCAGGTCGTCCAATTGGTAGTGGCCGTCGGCGCCGGTCGCGGTGCGCGCGACGATCCGTCCGGTGGTGTCGACCAGGGCGATCGTCGCCTCCCGGACGGGCTTGCCGTCGCTGGCCGCGAGCACGCTGCCGGTGAGCCGGCCGCCGCTGACCAGGCTCAGGTCGAAGGCGAGCGCGCCGGAGTCGGGCACCTGCAGGGTGCGGGCAACGGGACGATGGCCGGCCGCCTGGGCGGTGAGCACGTAGCTGCCGGGTGTGAGGTGATCGAAGGAGTAGCCGCCGTCCGCCCGGGTCTGGGTCGAGCCGACGACCTGGCCGCCCTCGTCCAGCAGGGTGACGGTGGCGCGGGCGACCCCGGTGGGGGCGTCGGCGCCGATGGCCTGGTGCAGGACGCGGCCGGTGATGGCCGATCGTCCGGTCAGGGTGATATCGCGCTTGAGGAGCCCGTCGGTGATGCTGACCAGACTCGCCGCCGGGCTGAGCCGGTCGGCGCCCACGATCAGCAGGTACGACCCGGCGCGCGCCAGGGGGATCAGGTAGTGACCGTCGACGGCCGTCGTGGTGTGGGCGATCTGATTGCCCGACTGGTCGGCGAGCGTCACCTGCGCCCCGGCGAGGGGCCGGTCGTGGTGCGTGACGGTGCCGACCAGCGCCAACTCGCTGGTGTCGACGCGGGTGGTGGAGTGGTGGTCCTCGGGGGAGTTCCAGCGCTGGTCGTCCTGCGGCTCATCGTCGACGTCGGCCTCGTTCGGGCCTTCCGACTCGCCGGCCGGCATCGAACCGGTAGCCGGGGCACCGGGCCGGCTGGTGGCCAGCTTCGACTCCTTGAGGAAGGCGGAGATGATCAGGGCGATGAGGGCGAAGGGCGCCGCGACCAGGAAGAGGTCGGCGATCCCGTCGCCGTAGGCCGCCTGCACGATGACCCGGATCGGTTCGGGCAGGCTGGTCAGGTCGGGAATGCTGGTCCCCAGGCTCGCGCCGGGATTGACGCCGGCGGAGGTGAAACCGTCCTTGAGATGGTCGACGACCCGGTGGGCGAGCACGGCGCCGAGGGCGGAGACGCCGATCGCACCGCCGAGGGAGCGGGTGAACGCGACGAACGAGCTGGCTGCTCCCAGATCCTGCGGGGCGACGATGTTCTGCACGGCGAGGACGAGATTCTGCATCATCGCGCCGACGCCGGCGCCGACCAGGAACATGTAGATGGCCACGATCCAGTAGTCCGTGTCCCACGCCACGGTGCCCATCAGGCCGAGTCCGGCGGTCAGGGCCACTCCACCGCCGACGACGAAGACCTTCCAGCGGCCGGTGCGAGTGATCAGCTGGCCGATGATGGTCGAGGAGATGGCCAGCCCGGCGACCATCGGCAGCGTCAGCAGACCGGACATGGTCGGCGACTCACCGCGGGAGAGCTGGAAGTACTGGCTGAGGAAGATGGTCGCGCCGAACATCGCCACGCCGACGAACATGCTGGCCAGGGACGACAGCACGACGGTCGGGTTGCGGAAGAACCGCAGCGGGATGATCGGCTCGGGAGCCTGGTGCTCGGCCAGCAGGGTGAGAAGCAGCAGGGCGATCCCGCCGCCGACCATGAGCCAGGTCTGCCACGACCACCAGTCGAACCGCTGCCCGGCCAGCGAGACCCAGACCAGCAGCGACGACACCCCGGCGGAGAGCAGGACGGTGCCCAGATAGTCGATCTGCGCCTTCCGCTTGATCACCGGCAGGTGCAGGGTCTTCTGCAGGACGACGAAGGCGGCCACGGCGAACGGCACGCCGACGTAGAAGCACCAGTGCCAGGACAGGTGCTCGGTGATGGCGCCGCCCAGCAGCGGGCCGCTGACGGTCGCCAGGGCGAAGGTGGCGCCGAGGTATCCGGAGTACCGGCCGCGCTCGCGCGGGGCGATCATCGTGGCCATCACGACCTGGGCGAGAGCGGTGAGGCCGCCGGCGCCGATGCCCTGGAACACCCGCATGGTGATGAGCATCGTCATGTTCTCCGACAGCCCGGCCACGGCGGATGCTGCGACGAAGATGAGGATCGCGATCTGGACCAGGGCCTTCTTGGAGAACAGGTCGGACAGCTTGCCCCAAATCGGGGTGGAGATCGTGGTGGCCAGCAGCGTCGCGGTGACCACCCAGGTGTAACCGGATTCCGAGCCGCCGAGGTCGGAGACGATCACCGGCAGGGCGTTCGACACGACCGTCGAGGACAGGATCGCGACGAACATCGCCAGCAGCAGGCCCGAGAGAGCCTCGAGGATCTGGCGGTGGGACATCGGTGCGTGCAACGCCGGGTGGATCGTGCTCGATGCCTGTTCAGCCGAGCCGGTCGCCGACCCTTTCGTGGGCACCGTCGCTGTCTGACTCATACGTCGGGATCTTCCTTCTCCGGGCACTGGGGTGTGCGTCCATGAGGCGCTTCCGGACGGCAGGTCTCGACCGGCCGAATCGCGCGCCGCCACACAACGATACTCCGCATCTGGAGGAATAACCTCCACTTGCCTCGGAGCCGGGGGGAGCGGGCATCCTTGTGCATGTGACCTGCTCGCCCGGGCCGACCGGAGCAAACTCGACGCCGCCGACTTTGCGGGCCGACGCGCGCCGGAATCTGCGCCAGATCCTGCGGGCGGCGGTCGAGGTCTTCAACGAGCAGGGGGTGGAGGCGCCGCTGGAGGACGTGGCCCGTGCCGCGGGAGTCGGCATCGCGACCTTGTATCGTCGATTTCCGGATCGGCAGGCGCTACTGATCGGCATGGTCCGGCGCAGCCTGGAGAAGTCGCTGGCGGAGTTGCGGACGGCGACCGAGCAGGAGGCCCTGATGTGGGACGCCCTCGTGCGGGTGATGGGCTTCTCCGCCGAACTGCGGGTCTCGATGCCCACCGTGGCCTCCTGGCCGGACCATCTGCGCACGGGAATGAGAAACGACCCGGGCGTCCAGGAGTTGCGTCGCCAGTTCCGGGCGGAACTCGACGGCATCGTGCGGGCGGCCCAGGCCGAGGGCACCCTGCGCGACGACGTCGGCACCGGCGACGTGCTCCGGCT
>JBDIAG010000441.1:0-4527 GCA_039812305.1 Actinomycetales bacterium
AAGTCCACCCAGGACGAGGCGTCCAGGTCGGCGAGGTCGACCACCATCCGCATCGAGGCGATGTTGGTGACCGAGTAGGTGCCGGTGGCGGCGTCCCACGAACCGACGTCGACGGTCATCGACGACCCAGGCAGCTTGAGCGTGTCCCCGTTGACCAGCCAGCGAGCCAGGGCCGGGGACTCCGCCGCGCCGAGCGGCTGCTGCTCCGGCGTCAGCACGTGCAGATCTCCCCACCGCCAGCTCTCCGGATCCTTGCCGAGCTTGGCGGTCAGCTCCAGGCGGGCGTCCACGAGCGCCTGCGCGACGATCTGGTCGCGGTTCTCGACGATCGTCGGCGTCGACGCGTCGTCCCACCAGGGGCTGTTGGGCTGCTGCAGCAGCCCGCGCATGATCTGGGCGGTGCGGGCCCCACCGTCCGGGGCCACCCCGACCGAGAGCTGGTCGGAGAACGTGCGCCGGATCAGGTTCGACCAGGCGGCCTGGTAGAACGCGGCCGCCGGGGAGTCGGCCGTCAGCCGGTCGTCCCAGTTCCACAGCATCCGGACGGCCTCGGCGGTGAAGGCGCGCTGGCTCGAGGTGGCCTGCACGTCCGACGGCGGGGCGGAACGCAGCACCGGGACGAGGACCTCGGCGGCGAAGGTGTCGTAGACGTCCGTCTGGATGTCGGTCATGTCGGCGGAGGTGAGCTTGCGTCCGTTCGCGGTCTTCTCCTCCAGAAGGGTGTGGATGCGCTTGGCCCGGTACCCGTAGTCCCAGTCCTGGCTCAGCGACGAGTCGGGGGTCACCTTCTGGTTCGCCGCGACGATCACGCCGTCCGCCGGGTCGAACTCGGCCGGCATCGAGGCGAACGGCACCTCACCCGTCCAGTTCCAGGACGAGTCCCAGCCCTGCCGGGGCCACGTCCCGTCGGCCTGGCCGAGCCCGGAGCCGGCCCGGGTCGGCACCCGGCCGACCGCCTGGTAGCCGATGTGGCCCTGCGTATCGGCATAGACGAAGCTCTGCCCGGGCGCGCTGACCAGCGACAGCGCCTGACGGAACTGCGTCCAGTCGCCCGCCTGGTTCAGCTCCAGCAGGGCGTCCATCGTCCGGCCGGGTTGCGAACCCGCCCAGGCGAGTGAGACCGCGAACTCGCCCCGGACGGGAGTCCCGTCCTGATTCGGCTGGACGGCCCCGGCGGCGCTGACCGAATCGAGGACGTCGCTGAGCAGCGGCCCGTGCTCGGTGGAGCGGACGGTGAACTTCTCGTCCGCGGCCCCGGCCACCCGGATCGTCTCGGTCCGCGTGGTGAGCGGCTTGCTGACCCCGTCCACCACATAGCTGTCGTCGGTGACCTTCTCGAGGTAGAGATCGGTCGCGTCCACCGTCAGGTTGGTCATGCCCCACGCGATCTTCGCGTTGTGGCCGATCACGATGCCCGGCAGACCGGCGAAGCTGAAGCCGGCGACGTCGAACGGGCAGGAGTCGCTGACCTTCCGGCAGTGCAGGCCGGTCTGGTACCAGATGCTCGGCATCGACGGCGCCAGGTGCGGGTCGTTGGCCAGCAGCGGCTTGCCCGACTCCGTGAGCTCGCCGGAGACGACCCAGGAGTTCGACCCCACGCTCTCGCCGACGCCCATCGGGTTGCCCGAGCCGCCGACCGCGTCCAGCGCCTCCTGCAACGCCGCCAGATCGTCCTCGTGGCCGGCCAGCGCGCCGAGCACCTCCTCGCCCGGTCCGCTCGCCGCAGCCTGCTCCGTCGAATCGCTCGCCGAGCCCGCCGGCGAGCCCGTCGCCGACCGGACCGCCGCCACCGAGGAGTTCTGGGTGAGCGGCTGGGGCTGGGGATCGGCGCTCAGGATGGTCGGGTTGCCGACCGGGTAGGGCGGGTAGAGCTCGTTCACCATCGCGATGTTGCCGACCGCCGCGTAGGCGCGGGCCCGGCCGAGCTCCTGGTTGTAGTTGCCCTTGAGATCCCAGGCCATCGCCTTGAGCCAGGCCAGGGAGTCGACCGGGGTCCACTGCTCCACCTGGTCCAGGTCGACGGTCGTCCCGAGCAGGACGTAGCTGACCGACAGCTCGGAGTGCGAGCGATCGCGCAGGTAGCCGTTGACCCCGTCGGAGAACGCCTGCAGGTAGTTGCGGGTCTCGCCGGAGAGCAGCGGCAGCTCCTTCTCGGCCACGCCGCGCCAGTCGAGCATCCGCACGACCTTGTCCGACGCGAGCGCCGTCGGATTCGGGCCGACCAGTTCGGAGAGCTGGCCGGCGGTGATGTGCCGGCGGACGTCCATCTCGAAGAAGCGATCCTGCGCCTGCACGTAACCTTGGGCGTAGAAGAGACTGGTCGGGTCGTCCGCATAGATCTGTGGGACGCCCTGGGCGTCACGGATGACCGTCACCTCGTTGCTTAAACCGGGCACCGACACCGAACCGGAGTATCCGGGCAGAGGTCGGCGCACGGTTACGAGCGAGGCAATCAGCAGGATGGCGACGATCGCCAACACCGCTCCGGCCCCGATGGTCACCGAACGTCGCACGACAGGCACCGGAGCAGGGTAACGAGCCGCGGGGCCTTGGTGACCCACGGCGCTCCGGTCACCGCAGACCCGCCCGGTATCTTCACAGGAAACCCAGCTGAAAGCAGGCCCGATGACGATCGAGCAGCTCAACGTCACCGTGCTGCTCGGGGCTGCCGTGCTGATGGTGGCGGTGATCGCGGTCCGGTTCACCGTCCGCTCGGGCATGCCGTCGCTGCTGCTGTACCTGGCGATCGGGATGCTCCTGGGCGAAGCCGGCCTGGGCATCGCCTTCTCCGACTACGGGCTGACCACCGTGCTCGGCTACAGCGCGCTCGGGATCATCCTGGGCGAGGGCGGATTCAACACCCACTGGAGCTCGATCAAGTCCGCGGTGCGGCCCGCCGCCGCCCTGGCCACCGTGGGGACGACCGTGTCCATCGTGGTGACCGGTGCGGCGGTCCACTATCTGTTCCACCTGGACTGGCTCAGCGCCCTGCTGCTGGGCGCCGTGGTCTCCAGCACCGACGCGGCCGCGGTGTTCTCGGTGCTGCGCAACGTCGGCCTGCCCCGACGGCTCTCCGGCCTGCTCGAGGCCGAGTCGGGATTCAACGACGCGCCCGTGGTGATCCTGGTGGTCGCCCTCGCCGAGGCCGCCACCGGCCACGGCGACCTCAATCCCCTCGTCATCGCCGGGCACGCCCTGTTCGAGCTCGCCGGCGGCACCGTGGTCGGCCTGGCCGTCGGCGTGGGCGGGGCCGCGCTGTTGCGGGCGCTCGCCTTCCCCTCGGTCGGGCTGTATCCGATCGCCACGATGGGCCTGACCGCGATGGGGTACGGGCTGGCGGCCAGCATGCACGTCTCGGGCTTCATCTCGGTCTACCTGTGCGGGCTGGTGCTGGGCAACAGCGACCTGCCCCACCGCAAGGCGGTGCAGAGCTTCACCGAGGGCATGGGGTGGCTGGCCCAGATCGGCCTGTTCATCATGCTCGGCCTGGTCGTCAGCCCGGCCCACCTGCCGCAGTACGTGGTGCCGGCCCTGGTGGTCGGCCTGGTGCTGCTGCTGGTGGCCCGCCCCCTCTCGGTGATCGCCTCGGTCTCGTGGTTCGGCTACTCCTGGCGCGACCAGGTCTTCCTCTCCTGGGCGGGGCTGCGTGGGGCCGTGCCGATCGTGCTCGCGACGATCCCGATCGAGCTGCACGCGACCAACACCAACGGCTTCTTCGAGACCGTCTTCCTGCTCGTGGTGATCTTCACGCTGATCCAGGCGCCCACGCTTCCCCCGGTGGCCAGATTCCTGCGGCTGGCCGGGGACGAACCGCGCGATCTCGACCTCGACACCTCCCCGCTGGGAGCCTTCGACGCGATCGCCATCCAGGTGCAGGTGGGCGCCGGCTCCCGGCTCGGCGGGCTCCAGCTGTTCGAGCTGCGGCTGCCACCGCAGGCCAAGATCGCCCTGATCGTGCGGGACGGGCAGTCGCTGGTGCCCAGCCCGTCCACCCGGTTGCGGCCGGGCGACGCCCTGCTGATCATCACCACCGAGGGCGCCCGGGACGAGACCGAGCGCCGGCTCCGTTCGGTCAGCGAAGGTGGACGGCTGGCGACCTGGCGGGCCGGCGGACAGCCCGCACCCCCGCGGCCGCGCCACCGCTGGGAGGAGCTTCTCCGCCGCCGCCCGGCCACGGGTGGGGACACCGGGGACGAGGACGGGGATGGCAGAAGCCCGTCGAGGCGTTAGCATTGGCACTCACGTACTACGAGTGCCAGAACCGGCCAATCCCTCGAGGAGTGCTCGTGCCCACCTACTCCTACGCCTGCACGGTGTGCGACCACCGCTTCGATGTCGTCCAGTCGTTCAAGGACGACTCCCTGACGGTCTGCCCGGAATGTCAGGGCCGGTTGCGAAAGATCTTCAACAGCGTGGGCGTGGTGTTCAAGGGCTCCGGCTTCTACCGCACGGACTCCCGCTCGGCGGGCCAGAAGAGCACCGGCGATTCGACGTCGAGCGCCAGCTCCAAGGGATCCACATCCACGA
>JBDIAG010000442.1:0-4488 GCA_039812305.1 Actinomycetales bacterium
TCCCCGGCCTTGCCTTCGGCCTGCTGGGCGGTCAGACCGTCCGAGAGCATCACCCGGCAGAAGGGGCAACCGACGGCGATCTGCTTGGCCCCGGTGGCGACCGCCTCCTCGGTGCGGTTGACGTTGATCCGGCTGCCGAGCTTCTCCTCCATCCACATCCGGGCGCCACCCGCGCCGCAGCAGAAGGAGCGCATGCCGTGCCGGGGCATCTCGGTCAGGCTCAGTCCGGGCAGCGAGCCGAGCAGCTCGCGCGGCGGCTGGTAGACGTTGTTGTGCCGGCCCAGGTAGCAGGGGTCGTGGTAGGTGATGGTCTGCGTGCCGCCGTCGGCCGGGGCCACCGGCACCAGCTTGCGCTCGCGCACCAGCCGGTTCAGCAGCTGCGTGTGGTGGACCACCTCGAAGTTCGAGCCCAGCTGCGGGTACTCGTTGGACAGCGTGTTGAAGCAGTGCGCGCAGGTGACGACGATCTTCGTCGCCTTGAACTCGTTGAGCATCTCGACGTTGGCCATCGCCAGCATCTGGAAGAGGAACTCGTTGCCGGCCCGGCGGGCGGGGTCACCCGTGCAGGACTCCCCGTCGCCGAGGACGGCGAAGTCCACTCCGGCGGTGTGCAGCAGCTCCGCGACGGCCGCCGTGGTGGCCTTGGCCCGGTCTTCGAAGGCGCCGGCGCAACCCACCCAGAATAGGTACTCGACCTCGGTGAGGTCCTCGATGTCGGCGCCGACCATCTTGATCTCGAACGGCAGCTTCTTCGCCCAGTCCATCCGCAGCCGGGGCGCCATGCCCCACGGATTGGCGTTCTTCTCCAGGTTCTTGAACAGCCCGCCGAGCTCGGTCGGGAAGGCCGACTCCATCAGCACCTGGTTGCGCCGCATGTCGACGATGTGGTCGACGTGCTCGATGTCCACCGGGCACTGCTCGACGCAGGCGCCGCAGGTCGTGCACGACCACAGCACGTCCGGGTCGACGACCGCCTCGGCGCTGTTGTAGGCGGCCAGCGGCGTCTCCGCGGTGTAGCCGGTGGCGCCGACCAGCACCTTCTCCGCCTCCGCCTTCACCGCCGGGGGCAGATCCTCGCGGGCGTCCTCGGCGGCCTGCAGCCACGGTGCCTTGTGGTGCGCGTGCTCGCGCAGACCCATCATCAGCAGCTTCGGCGACAGCGGCTTGTCGGTGTTCCAGGCCGGGCACTGCGACTGGCAGCGTCCGCACTCGGTGCAGGTGGTGAAGTCGAGCAGGCCCTTCCAGGTGAAGTCCTCGATCTTGCCGACGCCGAGCGCGGCGCCCTCGTCCAGGTCCTCGATCTCCTCGAAGTCCAAAGGCTTGCCGTTGACGACGATCGGCTGCAGCGCGCCCAGCGAGGTGCGTCCCTCCGGGTGCCGCTTGAACCAGATGTTGAAGAACGCCAGGAAGCGGTGCCAGGCGACGCCCATCGTCGGCTGAGTCGAGACCGTGATCATCCAGGCGAAGGAGATGAGGATCTTCACCGCCGCGACCAGCATGATCGCCACGCCGAGGGCGGCGAGGGACATCCCGGAGAACAGTTCGCCGAGCCAGAAGGTGAACGGGAAGTGCAGCGCCGAGGCGTGGTGGCTGCCCTGCTTCGCCAGCCGCGCGTACTCCAGGCCGCGCAGGATGTTGATGCAGAGCATGACGCCGAAGATGGTCAGCTCGACGTAGTAGGCCTGCCAGAAGACCGAACCGTAGAACCGCGAACGCCGGCCCCGGGATCGGGGGTGCACCCGCTGCCGGATCCCCATCAGGACGACGATCCCGAGGAAGCCGAAGAAGGCCAGGAACTCCACCAGCCACTCGAAGGCGAAGAAGTGGCCGATGATCGGGAGGTTGAAGTCCGGCGAGAAGATCTGCCCGTGTGCCACGACGAGCGTCGCGAACAAGACGAGGAAGCCGATCATCGTCACCCAGTGCGCCACGGCCACCACCGGCAACCGGGCCATCCGGGTGTGGCCCAAGAACTCCCGGATCAGCGTGATCGTGCGCGCCTGTGGCTTGTCGGTGCGCGTGGTCGGCTGGCCGACCTTCACGGTACGCACGATCTGGGCGATCATCCTGGCGAACAGCGACCACGCGACGACGGTGACCACCAGGCAAACAACGACGACAGCGGCCTTGAGCATGAGCAGACTCTACTTTCCGCCTCGGCCAGTCACACAGCGGCCGGGGAGGCCTCCGATGCCCCTATCGCCCGACCGGGTTGCGTCCGTTGTCGATTGTGGAACTTGTCGCGCTACGTGATCCAGTCAACACCGAATCGTCACACATTGTTCACGAACCCACTCGGGTGGGCGTACTCGAACGGCGCAATCCCGGACGTCGTCACACGGATGCCGTATCGCGGCGCAACTGCCCGACGAGGGCGGCGATCTGTTCCGGCCCCACCCGGCAGCAGCCGCCCAGGTAGTCGATCTGCGCCCAGGCGCGCACCAGTTCCTCCCGCCAGCGGGACCGGCCGGTCCATCGGCGCGCCCGCGCGTCCCACTCCTCTCCGCTGTTCGGATACGCGATCGTCGCCACCTCGAGGCCGGCGGTCGCGATCGTGCGAAGAGCCGGCAGGACGTCCCCCGGAGCGCAGCAGTTGACGCCGACCGCCACCAGCGACCCGATCCCGGCCAGCGGCGCCACCGCTTCGGCCAGCGGGACGCCGTCGCGAGTCGTCCGTCCGCCCGGTGCCGGCGTCAGACTCACCCAGGCCGGCGCGTCGAACTCGGCGATCAAGCGAGCCATCGCCGCCACCTCGATGGCCGACGGCAGGGTCTCGCAGGCGAGCAGGTCGGCGCCCGCTTCGAGCAGGGCGGCCATTCTGGGACGGTGGAAGTCGCGCAGCACCTGGCCCGCGGTGCCCTTCTCGAGGTGGTACTCGCCGGTGTACTCCGATCCGTCCGCCAGGCTCGCCCCGTAGGCACCGACCGAGCCGGCGACGAGACTGGTCGAGCCGGTCTGCTCGCGGGCCTCCCGGGCGACCTGGACGCTCCGCCGGATCACCTCGGTAGCCAGCTGACAGTCGTAGCCGGCGTTGGTCAGGGACTTTCCACTGGCTTGATAGCTGGCGGTGACGGCGATCTCGGCGCCGGCCTCGAAGAACTCCGCGTGCACCTGGCGCACCGCCGACGGCTTGCACAGCAACAGCTTCGCCGACCAGAGACTGCCGGTGAGGTCGTGCCCATGGGATTCCAGTGTGGTGGCCAGGCCGCCGTCCACGACGGTCGTCATGCTGTGTCACTCCTTCGGACTGGGAGCGCCGGGACCTCTTCTCGAGAGTAGCCGAGAGCCCGCCGGGGAACATCCCCGGCGACTCCGGTGGGCCCTCAGTCCAGGACGACCTGCCCGAGCGCCTCGAGGAGCCGGTCGGCGATCTCGGGCCGGCACACCACCAGATCGGGCAGGGTGGGGTCGGGCCGGTTGTAGCGCAGGGGTGAGCCGTCCACCCGGCTGGTGAACAGGCCGGCCGCGCGGGCCACCGCGACCGGGGCGGCCGAGTCCCACTCGAACTGCCCCCCGGCGTGGACGTACGCGTCCGTCTCGTTCCGCAGCACCGAGGTGGCCTTGACGCCGGCGGACCCCATCGGCACCAGTTCGGCTCCGAGCAACGGCACGAGCGCGGTGATGAACGCCGGTGGACGGCTGCGCGAGACGGCTAGCCTGATCCGGGTCGGTGCGCCGGTGGGAGCGACCGGCGGGGTGCCGGTGCCGTAGGCGATGCCGGCCGCCGGCAGGGTGACCGCACCCGCCACCAGGTCGCCGCCCTGCCACAGCGCCACGTGGACCGCCCAGTCGGTGCGCTCCGGCTCGGAGAACTCCCGGGTGCCGTCGAGCGGATCGACGATCCACACCCGGTCGGCGGCCAGTCGCGCCGGGTTGTCGGGGGCTTCCTCGCTGAGGACGGCATCCTCCGGGCGGGTGCGCGCCAGTTCCTGGGCCAGCAGTTGCTGGGACGCGGCGTCGCCCGCCGCCTTCAGCTGCTTCGTCCCCGCGCCGGCGTTCTCGCGGCGTACCTTCAGCAGCTCGGCGCCCGCCGCGTGGGCCAGGGCCAGGGCGAGGGCATGGTCATCGAGGGACGGATCGGGCCGCATGTCTGCCTTTCTACCGCGCCCGTGTCCGCCCGGCATCCGAGCCCGCGGTCACGGCCCTGTGGTGGCTGACACATCGGGGAGTTCGCGCTCGCCCCGTGAGTCGTCCCGGGCCGGCTCGGGTCGCGGCGGGTCGTGGCGGGCCGAGCCGAGGGGACGGTTCCACCAGGTGTCGGAGAGCCGGCCTCCGCCGTCCTGCATCCCGATGATGACGATGCCGGTCAGCACGATCGCGCCACCGATGAGCTGCCGCATCGTCGGCTGCTCGCCGAGCAGGATCCACGCGGCCACGACGGCCAGCAGGAGCTCGGACAGCGAGGCGAAGCTCGCGATGCGGGCACCGAGCAAACGGATCGCCAGGATCCCGCTCAGATACGCCAGCAGCGCACAGACCACGGCCAGC
>JBDIAG010000443.1:0-4488 GCA_039812305.1 Actinomycetales bacterium
CGTCCCAGATCAGGCCGTTGTAGACGGTGGACGAGGACAGCACCGGACGGGGGGCCAGCACGTCGCGTGGCCCGCCGTTCGCGGATCCGGCGGCGGTCATCAGCGGACCTCGACCGACGGCGCGAGCAGTCCGTCCTCGGTCTCGCCGGCTTCGGGCGGGGTCTCCACCGGCGGGGCCTCCACGTCGATCAGCCGCTCCTCCCGCTGGCGTCGCAGCGCGGCCAGCACCAGCCCGGAGAAGAGCGGATGCGCCCGGTGCGGCCGGGAGAGGAACTCCGGGTGCGCCTGGGTGGCCACGTAGTACGGGTGCACGTCACGGGGCAGTTCGACGAACTCGACCAGCGCCCGGTCCGGCGACTCCCCGCTGATCACCAGGCCCGCCTCCTCCAGCCGCGGCCGGTAGTCGTTGTTGACCTCGTAGCGATGCCGGTGGCGTTCCTGCACGTGCGTGCTGCCGTAGGCCTTGGCCACCACGGATCCGCGCTTGAGGTCGGCCGGGTAGAGCCCGAGCCGCATCGTGCCGCCCAGATCGCCCTCACCCGAGACGATGTGCAGCTGCTCGGCCATCGTCGCGATCACCGGGTCCGGGGTCTGCGGGTCGAACTCCGAGGACGACGCCGCCTCCAGCCCGAGCACGTTGCGGGCGTATTCGATCACCATGCACTGCAGCCCCAGGCACAGCCCGAGCGTGGGGACCCGGTTCTCCCTGGCCCAGCGCAGGGCGCCGAGCTTGCCCTCGATGCCGCGGACGCCGAACCCGCCGGGAACGCAGATCGCGTCCACTCCGCGCAGAGCGCGCCGAGCGCCGTCGGGCGTCTCGCACGTGTCGGAGGCCACCCAGCGGATCCGCACCCGGGCGTCCTGGGCGATGCCGCCGGCCCGCAGCGCCTCGGTCACCGACAGATAGGCGTCCGGCAGGTCGATGTACTTGCCGACCAGGGCGATCTCGACGTCGTGCACGGGCTGGTGCACCCGCCGCAGCAGGTCGTGCCAGCCCGACCAGTCGACGTCCCGGAACGGCAGGTCGAGCCGGCGCACCGCGTAGGCATCCAGCCCTTCGCTGTGCAGCACCTTGGGGATGTCGTAGATGGACGCCGCGTCCTTGGCGGTGGCGACCGCGTCGAAGTCGACGTCGCACATCAGCGCGATCTTGCGCTTGACCGGTTCGGGCACCTCACGGTCACAGCGCAACACGACCGCGTCCGGCTGGATGCCGATCGAGCGCAGCGCGGCGACCGAGTGCTGGGTCGGCTTGGTCTTCAGCTCGCCGCTCGGACCGATGTAGGGCACCAGGGAGACGTGCACGAAGAAGCAGTTGTCCCGGCCGATGTCCTGGCGGACCTGGCGGGCCGCCTCCAGGAACGGCAGCGACTCGATGTCGCCGACGGTGCCGCCGATCTCGGTGATGATGATGTCGGGCACCAGGCCCTGCTCGTCCGGCACCGCCTGCTGGCGCATCCGGCGCTTGATCTCGTTCGTGATGTGCGGGATCACCTGGACGGTGTCCCCCAGGTACTCTCCGCGCCGCTCCTTGGCGATCACCTCGGAGTAGACCTGGCCGGTGGTCACGTTGGCCGCCGCGTCCAGATGGATGTCGAGGAAGCGCTCGTAGTGGCCGATGTCGAGGTCGGTCTCGGCGCCGTCGTCGGTGACGAAGACCTCGCCGTGCTGGAACGGGTTCATCGTCCCCGGATCGACGTTGAGGTACGGGTCGAGCTTCTGCATCGACACGACCAATCCGCGTGCCTTCAGCAGGTGACCGAGGCTGGACGCTGTCAGCCCCTTACCGAGCGAGGACGCGACCCCGCCGGTGACGAAGATGTGCCGGGTGTCGGTGGCTGCCGACACCCCCTGACGACTGAACTGTCGGGTACTCGCCACGGGCTTCAAGCCTAGCAGGCTTCTCCCCTCACTTCGCCGCGCCACGACCGACACGGTCTTCGTCACCTTCGGGGTCACCCGGGTGCATCACCCGACGGTCGCCGACCCACCCGGTCCCGGTGGGGATCCGAGGCGACGACGGCTCGATCCCGGCCGGCGTCCTTGGCGGCGAACAGCGCCTGATCCGAGCGCCGCAGCAGGTCGGAGATCCGCTCGGACCCGGAGGGGGCCGCGGTGAACCGGGCCGCCCCGATGCTGATCGTGATCCGCCAGCCGGGCGGCACCTCCGTCGCCAGGTCGGTCCACTCCAGCCCGCGCACCGCGGCGACCACCCGCTCGACGTCGTGGCGGACGGCCTCGCGGTCGCGGACGGCTCCGGGCCGGTCGGGCATGAGGATCGCGAACTCCTCGCCGCCGATCCGGGCCACCCGGTCGTCTCCGGACACGGCCTGCGCCACGGCCGCGGCAACACGGCGAAGGACGTGGTCGCCCAGCACGTGCCCGAAGTCGTCGTTGACCCGCTTGAAATGGTCGAGGTCGGCCAGGGCGAGCCAACCGCCGCCCGGCAACGCCTGTTCGAGCCGCGCGAGGAAGCCCCGCCGATTCGTCAGGCCGGTCAGGTCGTCGGTCTCGGCCAGTCGCCGCAACTGCTCGGCCAGTTGCAGTTCGCGCCGGATCGAGGTGTCCAGAGCCTCGTTGACCCGCTCCAGCTCCAGGTTGCGCCGGGCCAGCGCCATCGTCCGCTCGGCCACCTGTTCCTCGAGGTTGTCCATGCTCGCCTGCAACCGGCTGGCGAGCGCCTCGTTGCGTTCGGCTCCGGTACGGGCCTCGGTGAGGATGCGCTCGTTGAAGTAGGCCGCGCACGTCCCGATGGTGGTCACCACGACCATGAGCGCGGTGCGGGAAGGCAGGTTCGCGCCCACCGGCAGGCCCGCCGCCTGCCCGGGGGCCATCGCCAGCAGCGGGAGGAGCGCGGCGGCGGTGGCCAGCGCGGAGACGACGAGGGTGGTCCGCAGGTTCTCGGTGGCGGCGGTGATGATCACGACCACGACCAGGCCACCCAGCGCCGCCGGATTCTGCGGCTCCCGGACCAGTACGAACACCGAGCTCAGCAGACAGGCGGCGATGAACACCACCATCATCACCGTCGAGTGCCCGCGCAGGGTCACCGGCAGGGACGCCAGGAAGACCATCCCGAAGGCCACCCAGGAGATCGCGAAGCCCCAGCCGACGGTGACCAGGCTGACCAGGCCGATCACCAGCAGCAGTGGGCCGAACACGGTCGCCATCAGGCCGTAGAGCAGCTGACGCCGCTGGGCGTTGGCGCCGGCGGGCACGCGCAGGTAACGAGCCAGGCGGGACGGGAGCACGTCGGCCAGCAGAGCCGGCTCGAGTCTCATCGCCACGCAGCCGAGCCGGCCATGACGGCCCGGTCCCGTCCGGCCGACTTCGCCTCGTACATCGCCTGGTCGGCCCGGCTGATCAGCGCCTCCCACTCGGCGATCTCCTCGGCTCCGAGAGCGGCGATGCCGATGCTGACGGTCATCCGAACCGGCCCCAGGACGCCGTCGAACCGGATCTCGCGGACCATCCGGAGGAAGGTGTCCGCGACCCGCACCGCCTCGGCCGGCGTACACCGGGGCAGGAGCAGTGCGAACTCCTCGCCGCCCATCCGGGCGAGGGTGCGGCCGGGTCCGGCGTTGCCGGTCAGGCCGTCGGCCAAAGTGGCCAGGGCCTGGTCGCCGGCGGGGTGGCCGTAGGTGTCGTTGATCCGCTTGAAGTGGTCGACGTCCAGAATGAGGACGGCGACCGGCTCGCCGCGGCCGGCCGCGTCCCGCAGCGTCGACAGGAAATGCCGGCGGTTGTAGAGGCCGGTCAGCTCGTCCCGCCGGGAGAGCTCGGAGAGCTCGGAGGACAGCCGGGTCCGCTCCTCCAGGGAGGCCTGCAGCCGCTGTCGCTGGGCCTCCAGCTCGGCGGTGCGGTCGAGCAGTTCCTGGCTGCGCTCGGCGACCCGCCTCTCCAGCTGGGCGTGGCTGGCCCGCAGCCCCTCCGCCAGCTGTTCGCTGCGCCGGGACTGCGCCAGCACGTCCCCCATCGTCCGCCGCCACAACAGCGAGCTGAGGTAGCCGGCCAGGCCCATCGCGTGGAGGGCGATCGCGAGCGCGACGGTGACCCGCCAGATGCCGATGCCGCGGAAGTCGGGCATCAGCCACGGCAGCGACAGGACGAACACCATCCCGACCCCGTTGAGCAGCAGGCCACGACGGCGGGGCTCGGCCACCGCGGCCGAGCAGACCGACGTCCACATCCCGGGCAGGACGTACCCGAGCATGTCCGGGTGCATCACGACCGACCCGATCACCCAGCTGAGGACCACCGCGTACAGCAGCGCGCTGGTCGTCTGCCGCCATCGCGGCCGGCGGGCGACCACGACCGCGCTCAGACTGAGGATGACGGTGGGCACCGCCCAGACCAGCGCCTCGGCGACGCCGCGCAGGGCCAGGTCGAGCAGCATCCCCAGGGCGCAGCCCATCGCGCCGGAAGCGAACAGCCACAGCTGGATCGACTGCAGCCGGGCACTCTCGAGATCGGGATCGCGCACGACGG
>JBDIAG010000444.1:0-4483 GCA_039812305.1 Actinomycetales bacterium
GGCCTGCTGCCGTCGGCGCCGGGCCACTACTACGCGGCGTGGGTCAGCGGGCCCAGGGGTACGGTGCCGGTCGGAACGTTCCACTGGCGCAAGGGGGGCATCCCGATCGAGCTGTGGAGCGGCGTCGACACCCAGGACTATCCTCGGTTGACGATCACCGTGCAGCAGGAGGGGGCCGATCCGCTGCCGTCCGACCAGGTGGTGATGAGCGGGCTGCTGGAGGACCGATGACGAACGCCCACCGCCGTCCCGGTCGGGTGGTGGCGAGGTTGTTCCGGGCGCCGTCGCGGCTGTACGACTGGCGGCTGGGCTGGCTGCTCGGCACCCGTTTCTGTCGGCTGACCCACGTCGGACGTTCGTCCGGCCGGCGGTTCCGCACCGTCGTGGAAGTCGTCGGACGGGACGACCGGGCGCGCGAGGTGATGGTGCTCTGCGGCTTCGGCCGCGGCGCTGACTGGTACCGGAATCTGCGGGCGAACGGCCAGGCCCAGATCGAGCTCGGGCGTTACCGCTTCAACGCCACCTGGCGTGAGCTGGACGTCGACGAAGCCGAACCGATCCTGGCCGCCTACGAGCACGACCACCGCCTGGCCGCGCCGATCGTCCGGCGGGTGCTCACCGGCTTGGTCGGCTGGCCCTACGACGGCAGCGTGACAGCCCGGCGGAGGCTCCTCGCCGAGCGGCCGATCATCGCGTTCACCCCGCGATCGCGGGGTTGAGAGGGTTCCGGACCGTTCGTCGGCGGCGCTCCCGTCGCCCTCCACCTTCTTACGGTGTCGCCACCTGGATCAGGTCGACGGCACCCGCGTCGACCAGGTAGCCGCGGCCGGGCGGGTGCGCGGCCGGGCGGATGGGCAGCCGGGCGCGGAGCAGGTCGCCGTGGTCAGGCTGGGGCCGCAGGAGCAGTCCGGCGCGGGTGGACAGCACCTGACGCAGCCACGGGGTGGGCAGCCGGAAGGAATCGGGCCGGTCGGCGACGACGATCCGCACCTCGGAATCGCTCACCAGGCGATCGAGCAGCCCGGCGGTCTCCGGGGTCACCGCGTCCAGCCCGTCGACGAGCACCAGAGCGGGCCCGTCCGGCAGACCGGTGAGCGGCTGCTCGGCCCATTCCTCCGGCCGTGACGCGAGCACCCGCACGTTCAGATCCGGCACGGCCGCACGTGCCGCGCGGACCAGGGTGCGCAGCGCCGTGGTGCGGCCCGAGCCGGCGGGTCCGGAGACGGTGAAATGGTCGGAGAGGCCCGCCACTGCCGCTCCCAGGTCCTCGAACCGTCGGCCGACGACGAGCTGCCAGCGGCTCCCGTCCACCCGGCTGGTTCCGGGGAGGCCACGGAAGGCGATCTCGGTGCCGAGCACGCCGATCGGCTCGGGCCCCCCGGCCCCGGCGCCGGCGGATTCGATCGTGTCCGGACGGGCGACCACCACCGCGCACCCCAGGTCGACCGCGTACGCCTGGTCGTCCCGCAGCCGCGGCACCTCGCTGGGACGCAGGCCGAACTGCTGGTAGCCGGCCGGATCGGCGAGCGCGAACACCAGCTTGTGCGGAACCTGGGCGGCCAGCCGGCTCGGGACACCCCGCTCGTAGGGTGCGGTCGCGATCGTGACGACCCCCAGATGCGGCCCGTCGGCGATGATCCGCTCGAGCCGGCCGGGCAGGTCGAGCCGGTCGAGCTCCTCGGCGGTGGCGAGCAGCGCCGGGTAGCCGGTGATCCCGGTCAGCACGAGCGGCTCCTCGAGGATGCGCTCGCGAGCCATCAGCTTCCGATCGGCGATCGTCCGCTCGAGTCGGTCGACGAGCCGCAGCAGCCGCTCCTGGTCGCCGCTGTCGATCCGGGACGCGAGGTGCGGAAGCCGGGTCAGCCGGTCCACACCGCTGCCGGGCATCAGATCCAGCAGATACAGGTGCAGCCGGTCGGCCGGCAGCCGGCGGGCCAGGGCCGCCGCCGCGGTGACGATGGCACCGCCGGTGGCCGACGGGTCGACGCCGTAGGCGAGCATCGAGCCGCGGCGGGGGTCCCACTCGAAGGGGTCCACCCGCTGTTCGTCCGGACGATCGGCCAGGCCGAGCACGACGGTGGAGGAGGCGGTGGATTCGGACTGGACCAGGCCGTCCCAGCTGAGCCGGGAGGGCACCGGATCCGGCCACGGCACCCGCGGGGCCGCCGACCCCTCGGCGGCCCGGACGGTCGCCGCGACGATCTCCTCGAGGTCGGTCGGCCCGTGCCCGCGCCGGCGGGCGGTGCGATCCCCGGACCGACCGTTCGGCTCGAGACGGCACGGACGCACCATCACCGACGGCTGGCGATCCCGTGGCGTCCGGCCGGAGACGTAGGCCGTCTGGAAGGCGACCAGTTCGTCCGCGCCGAGGAGGGCGTACCCGCGCCCGGGGCGTCGCCGGTCGATGCCGGTGGCGACCGGGTCGCCTAGCACGTCGATCGAGTCGGATTCGGACTGGACCCGCAGTGCCAGCCGCAGATTCGTGTTGGCCCGGATCTTGGCGTCCACCACTCCGGACGGGCGTTGCGTCGCCAGCACCAGATGGATGCCGAGGCTGCGTCCGCGTTGCGCGATGTCGACCAGGGCGTTCATGAAGGCCGGCAGCTCCGCGGCCAGCGTGGCGAACTCGTCGATGACGAGGACGAGCCTGGGCGGCACCGCGGCGCCCGGCACCGGGCCGTCCACGTCACGCAGGTCGCTCACTCCGGCGGCGCGCAGGAATCGCTCGCGGTATCCGAGTTCGGCCCGCAGACAGCGCAACGCCCGGGCGGCCAGCTGATCGTCCAGGTCGGTCACGACGCCCACGGTGTGCGGCAGGCCGGCGCAGGCGTCGAAGGCGCCGCCGCCCTTGAAGTCGACGAGCACGAAGTTCACCTGTTTCGGGGAGTACCGGCAGGCGAGCGAGGCGATCAAGGTGCGCAACAGCTCGCTCTTGCCGGAGCCGGTGGTGCCGGCGACCAGGGCGTGCGGGCCGTCCGCGATGAGGTCGACGTCGAGGGGCCCGTCCTCGCCGGCGCCCAGCGAGGCGACCAGGCCGGGCCGCGGCTCGTCCCACCATTGCCGGATCCGGTCCGGGCCCGGCCGGGCGCCGAGGAGCAGGGCGAGGTCGACCGAGTCGGGCAGGGCGGAGGCGCCGACGGCAGCCTCGGGGTCGATGAACCGGGCCAGGCAGCGGGCCAGGTCCTCCAGCAGCGCCGGTGTGCCGATCACCGGCAGCAGGCCCGCGTCGGTGCTCGGCCGGGTCAGATCGCTGATGCTCAGCTCCCCGTCCGCCACCTGCACGACCTGCGTGCACAGGGCCGGCAGCGGCGCGACGCCGTCGCCGATCACGAGCAGCCGATGCCGTCCGCCGCCGCGGGCGACCAGACTCGCCGCCTGGTCGAGCAGGGCGGTCGAGTCGACGACGATCAGCCGGAGCGACGCCTCCCCGGCGTGGTGTGCCGGCTCGATCAGGGACGACAGGTCACTCACCGCGCTGGCCACCCGGGCGTTGCCCGCGGCGGTCGTGACCTGCGGCAGCCACTTGAGCCAGTCCCAGCTGGCCAGACGTTCGGGGTCGCAGACCAGGGCGAGTTCGAGATCCGCCGGGCCGTGGGTACCCGCCAGCTGGGCGACGATCGTGCCGGCCAGCCGGCGCACCGCCTCGCCGTGTGCGGGCCGCCCGGACAGCCCCACCGCCCGGTGCCGGTCGAGGTCGACGGCCACCGGCACGTCCGCGAGCCGGCGGCGGCCCGACGCCAGCCCGGACAGTTCACGGTCCATCCGGGGCAGCTCCCAGTCCCCCGGGACGTCCCCGTAACCGACTGTCGCGCAACCGAAGCCGGGTGTGTTCGGGCGGCGTGCCCACAGCCCCGGCCGACCGTCCCGGGCGGCGTCGAGCAGGAGGGTGAGATCCGGGACGCTCCGCCGGCGCTGACCGGCCACCTCGGCCGCGAACGCCCGCAGCGCCTGGTCGTATTCGGCCAGGCGGAGATTCCAGTGCCGGGTCGCGCGGCGGGCGTCCCGGCGGGCCCGCAGCAGTCCCTCCAGCCAGCGGGCCAGGCTGAGCACCGGTGTGAACGCGGCGAACGCCAGGAAGAACGGGCTGAAGACGATCGCCATCACGATCGCGATCGGGATCGGCGCGATCACCAGCGCCCACGGCAGCGGGTTCGCCTGCCGGGGAGCCGGTGGACGCTCCGGAGCCGGCGGGAAGGGCGGCGGCACCGGCGGCGCGGATCGAGGCCCCCGCAGGTAGCGGACCCGTCCGGCGACCGCGTACGGCATCGGACGCACCCGGGCGGCCACCGGACTGAACCGGAAGACCCCCCGCGCCGCCGAGACGTGGACGGCACCGGCCTGGCCCGCTTCGAGAACCGCCTCGTCCAGCTCGACGCCGTCGACGCGCAGCCGGGACCGTCCGACCGGGGCGATGGCCACGTCGGCACCGTCGGCCTGGACGGTCAGGCGCAACTCGGGCGCGGAGACCCCGCCGTGCTCGTCG
>JBDIAG010000445.1:0-4478 GCA_039812305.1 Actinomycetales bacterium
GCCGATCGCGTCGGCGAGCTGGGTGACGTCCGCGCCCGCCGCCTCGCAGACCTCGGCCATCGCGTTGATGAAGGAGATCTTCGTGGCGAGGAAGGCGTTCGCGGCCACCTTGACCAGCTCGGCGGTCTCGAAACCGGTGACGATCACCGGCGTGCCGGTCGCCACGGCCTTGGCGTAGACCTCCCGCAGCACGGCCTCGTCCTTGTCGCTGTCGACGCCGAAGACGAACCGGTCGGGCGCGATCGTGTCCTGGACGGCAAAGCCCTCGCGCAGGAACTCGGGGTTCCAGGCGAGACGCAGATCACGCTCGGACTCGGCCAGCCGTTCGGCCAGCCGGCGAGCCGTCCCGACCGGGACCGTCGACTTGCCCACCACCAGAGCGGGGCTGCTGACGTGCTCGATGACGGTCTCCACCGCCGCGTCGACGAACCGGGTGTCCGCCGCCAGCTCGCCCTTTCGCTGCGGGGTCCCGACGCAGACGAAGACGACCTCGCAGCCCTCCAGGGCCGCGCCGTCGGTGGTGAAGACCAACCGGCCGGTCGCCAGCGTGCTCTCCAGCAGCTCGTTCAGCCCGGGCTCGTAGAAGGGCGGCGAGGCCGCCTTCAGTCCGTCCACCTTCGCCTCGTCGACATCCACACCGACCACGTCGTGGCCCAGCTCCGTCATGCAGGCAGCGTGCACGGCACCGAGGTAACCGCACCCGACAACACCGATCTTCATTACCAGACCGTCCTCAACCCGATGGCTTCCACAAACCAACCATCGTGCCGGATCACCGCAGGACAGTTCAAAACGGCATCGCCCGCTTGTACTACTCCGCGGCGGAGTCGGCGGCCTTCTGGGTGCTCTCGGCGGTGCTGCGGGCGGTCTTCCGGGCGGTGGCCGCACCCTTGACGGCCGACCTCGCCCCGGCCGGACGACGCGGAGTGCTGGCGGCCTTGCGGGTGGGCTTCGGCTCCGGCGTCGCCTCCGACGCGGTCTCGGCGGCCGCTGCGGGCTCCGCCGTCACGGTCGGCTCAGCCGGCGCGGCGGTGGTCTTGACGGTGGCCCGGGAGGCGTCGGAGGCACTCTGGCGAGCGCCGGTGAACGCGGACCGGCCCTTGGCCACGGTCGCCTTGCCCTGCTTGATCAGATCCGAGGCGGGCGAGGCGCTGCTGAGCCGGTCCAGCACCTCCTTGCCGCGACCGGACAGGTCGCCGAAGCCGGCTTCGACCTCGTCGGCCCGCTCGCGGGTGAACGCCCGGGCGGAGGAGGGCAGGTTCCGCGCGTGCTCCGGCAGCTTGGCGGCCGCCTCGCGCACGTTGTGCTGGGCCTCGCGGATCCGGGTCAGGGCCAGGTCGGTCGCGCCGACGACCGCGTAGCCGGTGTCGAGGGCGAGCTTGCGCAGCTCTTCGGGAGTGGAGGGGACGCTCATGTGTCAGTCCTTCGTCGTATGGGTGGATGGTTCGGGAGTCTCGGCTGTGTCGCTGCCGCGAAAGGCCTCGTAGACCTCCAGCAACGCCCGACGGTGCCGCTCGCTCAGCTGGGCATCGGCCAGGATCGCCTCGCGCACTCCGCGGCGATCGGGGTCCGGCTCCAGCAGCCCGGCCCGCTCGTACAGCGCCTCGGCGGAGATCCGCAGGCCCTTGGCCAGCTGGTTGAGCACCTCCGCGCTCGGCTTGCGCAGACCTCGTTCGACCTGGGACAGATAGGGGTTCGACACGCCGGCGGCGTCTGCCAGCTGGCGCAATGACAGCTTGGCCGACTGCCGCTGTTCGCGGAGGTAGTCGCCCAGTTCCCCAACCCGATCGAATGCGGTCACTCAGCCAGTGTGCTTGCTCTAGCAAGCAAATGCAAGCTATTGCTCCAACTGCCGAGAGTGGCGCCGGCCACGAGCACCCGCCGACGATGGCGGGTCACGTCGCGAAACCGGACGGCCATTCGCGTGAGCCCGGGTCGGCGGGGAAGGCGGTCAGCGGAGAGCCGTCAGCGAGGAGTGCGGGTCAGCGAGAGCGAGTCAGCGAGAACGGGTCAGCGAGGAGTGCGGCGCAGATCCCGGGGAGCGCGCGGGCCCTCGCGAGGTTCACGCTTGGCCGGTGCGACGATCGGCTCCTGGGCGGCGGCCACGTCGCCCACCTGCAGGGGTGCGTCCAGCGGCACGGATCGCTTCACCACCGCGAGCGCGATCGGCCCGTCCTCGTGATGGCGCACCGGGGTGGTGATCCGGCCGACCTCGCGGGCGCCGGAGTGGACGGCCGCGCCGGGATGCGGGAGCTCGTGTCCGGAGCCGTCCAGATGCAGCAGCACCAGCCGCCGGGGCGGCTGGCCGAGGTTGTGCACGCGAGCGATCGTCTCCTGCCCGCGATAGCACCCCTTCTGCAGGTGGACGGCGGTGCGCAGCCAGTCGAGCTCGTGCGGGATGGACCGGCCGTCGGTGTCGGCGGAGAACCGCGGTCGCAGGGCGGCCACCCGCAGCGCCTCGGCCGCCCAGCTGCCGGCCGGCTCGAGGCCGTCGATCCGGGACTCCATCTCGGCCAGCGGGACGAGCAGCTCTCGCCAGGGTCGTTCCCGGCCGGGGTGCTCGTCGTCCGGCGTGGGGTTGTACCGGGCCCCGCCCGGAGCGGTGGCCGGCCACGGATCGTCCCAGCTCAGCGGGCCGGTCAGCGCCTGCTCGACCGAACCGCCGGGGACGAAGCCGAGCACTCCCCAATCCTCCCGGTGGGTGATCTCCACCCGGAGCATGAACTTCATCCGCTCCAGATGCGTGACGAGCGACTCGGCCGCGCGGGGCTCCACGGTGATCCAGGTGGTCTCTCCGTCGTCCACGATGTGCAGGGCGTTCTCGATGTGCCCGTGCGGGCTGAGGATGAGTGCCTCGGTCGAGGAGCCCGGAGCCAGATCACGCAGCCACTGGGTCGACAACGTGTCCAGCCAGGTGAGCCGATCCGGACCGGCGACGGTCACCACGCCGCGGTTGGCGAGATCGACCACCGCATCCCCGGAGGCGAGCAGCCGCTGCTCGCGGGTCGGGTTGCCGTAGTGCCAGGCGATGCCGGCGTCCAGGCCGACCGCCTCGATCGCACCCTCCGGCCCGATCATGACTCCACCCGCCGCAACTGGGCCGAGGAGTGCGAGGCGAGCGGGACGTCGCCGGTGGCGATGTCCAGAACCCACAGCAGCGATCCCTGCACGTGCCCGTAGAGGCGGGTGGCCCGGGTGTAAGTCAGCGCGGTCGCGGTGCCGGTGACCGACTCGGTGGCCAGCTCCGCCTTTCCCTCCCCGGCAGTGCCGGCGTAGACCTCGGCGAATCCGGTCGGATGAGTCACCAGGAACTCCACCTCGACGATCCGCGGGGCTTCCTCCTCGCTGGGCCGCACCCGCCAGTACCCCACCTCGGACGCCAGCGGCTGGTCGTCCCGGTCCTCGTCGTCCACCAGCCAGCTGCGCGAGCTGTACTGCAGGAAGTCCTCGCCGTCGTTGGTGAACTCCACGACCTGGCGGAACTTGTCTCGCCCGTCCGTCGCGTCCTCGAGATGGCCGAAGCCCTCCCAGCGCCCGATCATCCAGGCGATCGGCAACAGCGACGACGGAAGGTTGTCGGGAATGACGAATGCCACCTGACCAGGGTAAGCGGTGCTCGTCTGGTGCCTCTCGACGGAGGTAGTCCCGAGGGCGTCGACTGTGCCGCCGGGCCACGTCGCCCCGGATTGCCGGTACGCGTCCGGCAGCCCATCGCCTCGATGGCCAAGGACGAACCTCCCACTAGTCTGACCAGGTGGCCAATCTCGTGATCAAGTGCACCTGCGGAGTCGAGGCCCCGGAGCGGGCGAATCAGGCGCTGAATGTCGCGGCCGCCGCGGTGGCCGCCGGCGCGCAGGTGTCGCTGTGGCTGGCCGGGGAGGCAAGCTGGTTCGCCGTGCCCGGGCGGGCCGCCGAGCTGGTGCTGGAGCACGCCTCGCCGGCGCAGGATCTCGTGGACGCGGTCCTCGCCGCGGGCCTGGTGACGGTCTGCACCCAGTGTGCGGCCCGCCGCGACCTCACTGTCGAGGACCTGCTGCCGGGCGTGCGGATCGCCGGATCGGCGACCTTCGTCGAAGAGGCGCTCCAACCGGGCACCCAAGCGCTGGTCTACTGAGCCTCGCTCCGCCTACCCGGGCGGGCCGCGGCGCGGATCCCCTACGACAGGGCCGAACCGACCATGTAGACCACGAGGCCACTGACGCAGACCGCCGAAGAGGCCACCGACATCGCCGCCTGTCGCGATCCCGCCGAGGGCAGCCGCTCGAACATGGCGTCGAAGGAGACCATCAACAGGGCCACCACCAGCCCTACGGCCATCGCCGCCCACAGCGAGAAGTCCGGCAGCACCAGCGAGCCCACGCCGGTGGCCACGACCGCCAGCACCGCGGCGATCACCGCGACCACCCGGCGAGGCAGTGGCAGGGCCAGAGCGAGCCCGCTCAACGCCAGGGCCAGCAGCCCGATCGTGGACGCGGTGT
>JBDIAG010000446.1:0-4474 GCA_039812305.1 Actinomycetales bacterium
GCCTGGTCGGTGACCGCGATGTCCTTGGGGTCGCCGGAGAGGGCGGCCCAGCGGAACGGGCCCTTGCCCTCACAGAACAGCGGTCGGATGTAGGCGGGAACGAACCCGGGGAACTCGAAGGCCCGGTCGTAGCCGCCCAGGCGAGCTTCGTCCCGGATGGAGTTGCCGTAGTCGAAGACCTCCGCGCCGGCGTCCTGGAACTCGACCATGGCCCGCACGTGCTTGGCCATCGATTCCCGCGCCCGGTCGGTGAATTCCTCGGGCTTCTTGTCCGCGTACTCGGACCAGTCGTCGGGGTCGATGCCCTCGGGCAGGTAGGAGAGCGGGTCGTGAGCGGACGTCTGGTCCGTGACGATGTCGATCTCCACGCCGCGACGCAGCAATTCCGGGAAGACCGTGGCGCAGTTGCCGACCAGACCGACCGAGAGCGCCCGCTTCTCGGCCTTGGCGGCCAGACACTGGGCGATCGCGTCGTCGAGGTCCGCAGCGACCGTGTCGAGGTAGCGATGGTCGACGCGACGGTGCAGTCGGGACGCGTCAACGTCCACGATCAGGCAGACTCCGCCGTTGAGCGTGACGGCCAGCGGCTGCGCGCCGCCCATGCCGCCGCACCCGCCGGTCAGGGTGAGGGTGCCGGCCAGCGTGCCACCGAACCTCTTGGCGGCGACCGCGGCGAAGGTCTCGTAGGTGCCCTGGAGAATGCCCTGGGTGCCGATGTAGATCCACGAGCCGGCGGTCATCTGTCCGTACATCGTCAGCCCGAGGTGCTCGAGCCGACGGAACTCGGGCCACGTCGCCCAGTCGCCGACCAGGTTCGAGTTCGCGATCAGCACTCGCGGCGCCCATTCGTGGGTCTGCCACACCCCCACCGGCTTTCCCGACTGGACGAGAAGGGTCTCGTCCTCACGCAAGGTCGTGAGCGTCCGGACGATCGCATCGAACGCCCGCCACGACCGGGCCGCGCGACCGGTGCCGCCGTAGACCACCAAGTCATCGGGACGCTCGGCCACCTCGGGGTCGAGGTTGTTCATCAGCATGCGCAACGGTGCCTCCGTCTGCCACGAACGAGCAGTCAGAGACGTGCCCCTCGGGGCACGAACCGGACGCGCACCAGTCGAGAAATCAGCGGACACGAGACACTCCCCTTATCCATGGGCGGCTTTCCGAATGACTCCATGTCACACCCGTCGCACTGGTCGTCACCAGAGGTCCGGGATGGGCGGCGTCTGAGATTCCAGACCCGGCCGTAGGCTGAGAGCGGCTGTCGACTCTCCCGCCGAGCGGATCTCGCCATGTGGCCACGGCGCCGTCGGACCACGACACCGGTTGTCGTAACAGGTCACCCAGTCAGTCGTATACGACTGGGCGACAACACGGGGCATAGTCTCCCGATGTACTCGTAATATCGACCAGCAGCCCCAAAGCTGCCATGCGTCACACGCCCGTCTGGGTGATCCAATAATCCGATATCTACGACCATGCCCGTATGGTGCATGCTGGCTTCTCGTCCGATATAAGCAAACAGGAGGGGAGCGAGCGTGACCGTGAGCGCTCAGTCACGTCACAGCCGGGGGAGTTCGCTAACAACGTGGTACCCGATCGATGCGGGTATCTGGATTGTGGCTGTGGCTGCCGCGCAGTTGGCGCGCTTCGACTTCGACCTCGTGCGGGAGAACTTCGGCGCAGGCTTCGTCCTGGCAGCCGCGTTGGCGCCGGCCGTCATGATGGTGTCCGGCCTGGTTCTCGGCCTGTACCTGCTACGGTACGTGCCCGCCACGCTGGATGAAGCCGCGGCGCTTGCCACTGCCGTCGCGCTGACGAGCGGCACTTTGCTCGTCGTCGACGCGTTGATCGTGCCTCGCCCGGTCCCGTTGGGCGTGCCGGTTCTGGCCGGGACGTTCGCCCTCGTGGGTATGTGGGTCGCACGCTTCGTCGTACGTGCCGTCGCTCGTCGACAGGCGAGCCAGACCGGCAGCCGCGCAATCGTTTTCGGCGCGGGTGCGGCCGGGCAACAGTTGGTCCGCCAGCTCGTCGAGGACCCCAACAGCGTCTACCAGCCGGTTGCCTTGCTGGACGACGACCCGATCAAGCGCAACCTTCGTCTCAGCGGCGTCAAGATCGTCGGGACTCGATCCGCGATCGCCCAGGCCGCCGAGCGGTACGAGGCCAACACGATGATCATCGCCATCCCGTCCGCGGCGTCCGATCTCATCCGTGACCTCAAGGGACGCGCGGAGGCTGCCGGCCTGCGAGTCCTCATCCTGCCGGCGCTCCAGCACTTGATGCGCCGCACCGCCGGCGCCGAGGACTTGCGTGAGATCAACGTCCAGGACCTTCTCGGCCGTCAGCCGGTGAGCTTGGACGAGGTCGCCATCGCCTCTCAGATCCAGGGCAAGCGCATCCTGGTCACCGGTGCAGGTGGCTCCATCGGCTCCGAGCTCTGCCGGCAGATTCATCGGTTCGGGCCCGCCGAGCTGATCATGCTCGACCGTGACGAGTCGGCGCTGCACGGTGTGCAGTTGTCCATCGAGGGACGGGCGATGCTCGACTCGAAGAGCATCGTGCTGGCAGACATCCGGGACGAGGTGGCCCTACGGCGGATCTTCGCTGACCGTCGCCCGGAGATCGTCTTCCACGCTGCGGCGCTGAAACACCTGCCTCTTCTGGAGCAGTACCCGCTGGAGGCCTGGAAGTCGAACGTGCTGGGCACGCGCAACGTGCTACAGGCCGCGGCCGCCGCCAACGTCGACATGTTCGTCAACATCTCTACGGACAAGGCAGCCGAACCTACGAGCGTGCTCGGCTTCAGCAAGCGCATGGCGGAGCGACTGACCGCGGCTATGGCCCTTGAGGCATCCGGAACGTACGTGAGCGTTCGCTTCGGCAATGTGCTGGGGTCACGTGGTTCCGTCCTGACGGCTTTCGAGAAGCAGATCCGCAGCGGCGGCCCGCTCACCGTCACGCACCCCGAGGTCACCCGCTACTTCATGACCATCTCCGAGGCGTGCCAGCTGGTGCTGCAATCTTCGTGCATCGGCTCCGACGGCGAGGTCATGATCCTTGCCATGGGCGAGCCGGTGAAGATCCTCGATGTCGCTCAGACGCTGATCGAGCAGTCTGGCCAGCCGGATATCGACATCGTCTTCACCGGACTGCGTGAGGGCGAGAAGATGCACGAGCAGCTGTTCGCCGGTAACGAGGGCGCTCGGGTCAGCTCCCACCCGCTGGTATCGCACGCACCGGTTCCGCCGCTTCACCTCGGTGGCGGTGAAGACCCGATGATCCTGCCCAATACGCACGACGACGCTCTGGGACTCATGCGTCAGGCTGCGCTAAACGTCATCGGCCACGGCTCACGTCGCATCAGCGTGCCATCCCAACGAGTGTCCGTCGAGAGTCACGTCAACTGAAACCATAAGGCGCTCTTTCGGGGGAACTTGCCTGGGGCTGTGGGACTTGGTCCCCGCCCCCTCGGTCCCCTCTAATGTGAGGTCGACCAGACGCGGTTGCAGGGGTCTGTCCCGGCACTGGCTCAACCGGGGCGCCACACAGGTGGGGAATTTCCGTAAGCAGAACCGGGGATTCAAGTGAGCGTCATCAATGTCCGCCTCGACTCACCGCCGACACCCCGTGCCCCTCGATCTGGGCCAAAGGTATCCGGTCAATGCCCGGTGCGCCGTCGTTCTCACGCACCGCCCGCCACGCCCGTCGTAACACGTCCCTGCGATAGACCTTGTCACTCAACGCGTGGAACCTTCGCCCCGGAATCGGCCTTGGCCGCCCGGTACAGCGCATGCTGAAGATCACGAACCGAGTCTTGCCGCTTCCCCGACGCACGCAGCGTCTCCAAAGTCGCCAGCACTCCCCAGCGGGCGGAACTAGCCATACCGGCACTCACCGGGCCCACTCTCCAACTCATCTACGCACCGACGAAGCAGCGGCCCTTCCCTCACCGGCGGTTGTGTTGTCCGCCCGGCTCAATCAGTACTAGGACCGCCTCCGACGCCCACCCGCCCAGCATCCACTTCCCGAGGTCCACCCGGTTATAAGACACCACGCTTCCGACAGCCACATCGCAGCACCATCGGGCCGGGGAGGGCCTCCCCAGTTCCCGCCATCACCATACGAACGTTCCGCACCCCATACGCCGGGCAATTCCTCGCGGCTGCACTCCAGGCTCTCCACCGCTTCCATGGCCTTCACTGTGATTTCGGCGGCTCGGCACCACCTTGCCCACCCCAACGGGGGCAGACCCCTGACGACGCCGCAGGTTTCGCGTCATGCTACGGACCGTCCGCTCGCTCCCCCTTCACAGCGCTTCGACACTGGGCTCCGACCCGATCCGTTTCCAGACCTAGATGAGTTATTCCAAGGTGGTCACGGCCCGGAGTGTCGGATTTGAGTGATGCGCAGGGGTGTCCAGGATCGGCGCTGTCTACCCAGTGCCGAACCTGTGGAGGTCCGTCATGGACGC
>JBDIAG010000447.1:0-4466 GCA_039812305.1 Actinomycetales bacterium
CGCCGATGCGCTGGACGACGTTGAGCAGGCCTGTGGCCCGGGGGATAGCTGCCGGCTCGACATCGCGGTAGCTCGTGGCGGAGACGGCGACTCCGATGCCGCCGAGCCCGGCTCCGAGGGCGACCAGCCCGGCCGAGAGCACGGTGAGGGGCGCCGTGCCGGCGACGATGAACACGGTGAGGCCGGCGGCTGCCAGGAGGACGCCGGAGACGGCCACGATCCGCGGGCCGATCCGGTCTGCCAACCGTCCGGCGACCCATAGCGAGGCCATGAGTCCGAGCCCCTGCGGGGCCAGGAGCAGACCGACTTCGGACACTGGCAGGTCGCGCGCCTGCCGGTAGAACAACGGCAGGAGCAGCAGCGACCCGTACAGGCAGACTCCGGAGAGGAACATCATCACGGTCGCGACGCAGAACGATCGATGCCGCAGCAGCCGAACGTCCAGGAGGGCATGCGCGCCGCGGCGCGCAGCGTGCCAGAGGAATCCCGCGAACAGGATCGCGCCGCCGGCGAGGAGTGCGATGGGTTGCGCGGTGGCGGTCGGCCACTCGTCGGTTGCCGCAAGGCCCAGCAGGATCGCGACGATGGACGGAACCAGCAGCAGCGCCCCGATGCCGTCGAACCGTGCGGGACCGCGATGCTCGACCGGGTGCAGGTGGCGCCGGGCCAACAGGAGGGCGGTCAGGCAGACCGGCACGTTGACCAAGAAGATCCACCGCCAGCCGAGCGACCCGAGGATGACGCCGCCCAGCACTGGGCCGAGGATCGGTGCGAGCTGACCGGGAATCCCGATCAGTCCCATCGCGCGCCCCATCCGACGCGGACCGGCAGCGCCGGCGATGATCGCCTGCACCAGCGGCAGGATCAGCCCGCCGCCGAGCCCCTGGACGACGCGGAACACGATCAGGCTCTCGATCGACCACGCGAGCGCGCACAGGACGGAACCCAGCAGGAAGAGCGACAACGTGCCCAGCCAGACCCGGCGGGCGCTCCACCGGTCGGTCAGCCAGCCCATCATCGGGATCGCCGTGGCCATCGCGAGCAGGTAGGCCGTCGTGGTCCATTGAGCCGTGGAGACGGTCGTGTCGAATGCTCGTGTCAGGTCGTTGATCGCGACGCTGACGATGGTCGTGTCCAGCAGCGCCGCCGCAGCGCCGACCAGCAGCACCCCCATCAGCCGGAGCAGATCACGGTCGATCCGCTCGTCCCCTCCGGCGATTGTTGGCATGCCAACATCATACCAATCTTGATGGCATGCCAACAATCTCGCTAGCCTGTGAGGGTGACACCTTCCTCGGACGACCCGAGGTCCAGCGACGGAGCGCAGAGCCCCCATGTCGGGGTCAGCATCGACGGAGCCCCGGTCGGATCGCTGCTGCTGCAAGTCGTGCGTGCACACGCACGCGTGGGAACGGAGCTGCTGAGCCAGGCGGGAGTCGCCTCGCCGCACGAAATCGTGCTGCTCTACCTCGATGCCCACGGGCCAGTGCCGCAGACCGAGCTCGTCCAGTATCTCGGTCGCGACCGTTCCACTGTCACGGCGACCCTCCAAGCAATGGAACGCGCCGACCTGGTCACCCGCACACCGTCGCCCACAGACAAGCGCGCCATGATCGTCCAACTGTCCGAGACGGGCCGCGACGCCGTTCCGCGTGCGCAGGCTGCCTGGCACGAACTCGAACGCCGTACCACCCGCACGCTCAGCTCGCCGCAACGAAATGCTCTGATGGCGGCTCTCACGGCCATGCGTGACGCCTTGAATGACGACACCGGCGCGTGAGCCCTCACGCTGTCGCGGCGCCTCGAAGAACTCCTCGATCAGCGCGAACATCGACGTCAACGCCCTGAGGGGAGTCGAGCGGGCCGGTGCCGGGCGTGGTCCGGTGGCGTCGTTCAGGATCTGTCCCGGGTCAGTGATCGGTGTGGAGCGCGGCGGCGAGGCCGTTGAGGCGCAGCGTCGTTCCGCCGCGCAGGTGGGGGAGGTCGGCGCTGCCGTCCGCGGTGCGGGCCAGGAACGCGACCTGCTCGGTCCAGGTCAGCAGGCAGCCGGCCTCGTCGTCGGCGAGGAGGACGGTGACCAGCGCGGTCCAGCGCGGCACGTCGTTCACGGTCGAGGTGTAGGAGAACACGATCCGCCGCTCGGCCGCGATGTCGAGGTAGTGGGAGTGGTAGGTGAGACGTTCCGGTGCGGCGTCCGGGATGGTGAAGGTGCTGGTGGCGTCCTCGCCGCCGCCGACGCGGAACTCGTGGCGGTAGGTCGCTGCCGAGCCGGGCAGGCGGAACCAGCGCCGTCGGGTCCGCTCCTCGGCGAACGCGGCGAACACCTGCGCGGGTGCCGCGTCGAGGTGGCGCTCGATGGTGAACGTCTCGTGGCGGACGTCGAGCGCGGGGGGCGGGGTCTGCATTCCGTCGTCGTTGTCGGTCGTCGACTGGGCTGGCATGTCGTCTCTCCGGTTCCTCGTCGTCGCCATTGGTGCTCCTCGAAAAGCGGATGGTGCGGGCGACGGTGGCGAACTCGCTGATGCGGCACCGTGATGCCCAGGGCACGAGCGGTGCAGCAGGTCCATGACTGGTGCAGCCGGATAAGCGCCCGGCATCCAGATAACGGCCCACCGGCCGGCCATCGCCGGATGCCCGGCTGCTAACCGGATGCTCGGCCTCGTTCCGGATGTCCCGGCCCTCAACCGGCTGCCCGCCCTGGGGCGGCAAAACGCCCGTCCGCTGCCCGACGGGCGCTGGCGATCGGCGCCGCCAGCAACCCCCCGACGACGAGCGGCAACGGTAGACACCCACGGTCACCCGGCAGACGCACGACCGCGACCATTCGGCACCGAACGCGACCGCACGCAGACGTCCCGGACCGTGACCACTCACCAAGTATGCCGATATCGGGCGGCACACGTCTCCGCACTCACCGACGGCCTGCCCTCACGAGCGACTCCGCCAGAAACCCACCCACAGCGGTTACGGGACGCGGCCTGGCCTCATCGGCATCTTCACCGTCGCTCGCCCGCCCGAGCACGATGCCAGGGCGGGCCGCTTGCTGGATCTCCTGATGGACGGCCTGCGGCCCACCGCGTGAACCGCTAACCGCGGCGCCACGAAGCCCCCGGCCTCTGTCGAGCACTATGGACGACCCGCGGTGCTTCCCGGGCGACCTATCCGGAGTGGTGCGCCATGAATCGTCCCGGCGGCTCGCCGAACGCTCGCCGGAAGGCGGCGCTGAACGCGCTGGGCGTGTGGTATCCGACCTGGCGGGCGGCGGCCGCGACGGTGGCGCCGTCCCCGAGCAGCCCGACCGCCCGGCGCAGTCGGGCGTGCGATCGCCACTGCGCCATGCTCATGCCGGTCTCGTTCGCGAACAGCCGCCTGGCGGTCCGGGTGCTCACGTGCGCCCACCGGGCCCACTCGTCGAGCGAGCGGTGGGCGCCGGGATCGGCGAGCAGTCCTTCGGCGATACGGCGTGCCCTGGGATCGCGGGGCACGGGCAGCGGCGGCACGTCCTCGGCAGGACTCAGCAGCGCGAACGCGACCTCCACGATCCTGGCCCGCATCCGCTCGTCGATGCCGTCCGTCCCGTAGTGACGGAGTGCCTCGGCGGTGAGCGGACCGATGGCGACGACCTTCGGCTCGGGCCAACTCACCGAACAGGACTCGGCCGCGACGAACGTGCAGGCGAAGGACGTGGACGACGCCGCCGCGACGGCGTGGTCGATGCCGGCGGGAATCCACATGCCCATGCCGGGCGGCAGCATCCACACGCGGTCGTCGATCGAGACCGCAAGGAAGCCGGTCACGTCCCAGAGCAGCTCGTGCTCGGGGTGACGGTGGGTCAGCCACTCGACCGGCTGATCGAGTTCCCACCAGCGGGTCAGGACGTGCCAGCCGTCGAGGTCCACGTCCGTCGCGGTGCTCCGCTCGGCCGTGGCCAGGTCTCCGAGGGCGCGGGGGCGCCCGGCGAGCACCTGCTCCAGTTGGCCGATCACAGCATCATTATGGCAGGAACAGGCATCCGAGGTTAGGCAGGCCTTACCTACGATCGGAGGGTGCCTACCTCCGTGTCCCGCGGCCCGTTCCGCGCTCTCGTCCTGTCCGTCGCCGCAGCCGTCACCCTCGTCGTCGCGGCGTGTTCGGGGGAACCGAGCACCCCGTCCGAGAGCGCGGCGGCCACCCGGGAGGTGGCCACCGACCACGGTCCGGTGACCGTCCCCGATCATGCCGAGCGGGTCGTCGCCGCCGACTACTTCGCCGGTTTCGCGCTCGTCGACCTCGGGGTGTCGCTCGTCGGCGTCGCGGGCTCCGACTACTCCGACCAGGGGGACTTCTACAGCGCGGGCACCAGCGGCGCGGAGGTCATCGGCACCTGGACCGACGTCGACTACGAGGCGGTGCTCGCCGTCAAACCGGACCTCATCGTGCGCAGCATCGACACGGACGACGAGATGTACGCACGACTGTCGAAGATC
>JBDIAG010000448.1:0-4459 GCA_039812305.1 Actinomycetales bacterium
GTTGTCGGCGATCTCGGTGCGCAGCTGTTCGTCCGCCGGCTTGGCGAGCATCCGCGAGACGTCGAGCGCGACGTTGCCGGCGCCGATGACGGCGACCGACTCGGCGTCCAGCGGCCAGTCCCGCGGGACATCGGGGTGACCGGCATACCAGGAGACGAAGTCCGCGGCGCCGTACGAGCCGGCCAGGTCGATGCCGGGGATGTCGAGCGAACGGTCCTTGACCGCGCCGGTGGCGAAGATCACCGCGTCGTAGTACCGGCGCAGTTCCTCGAGCTTGACGTCCCGGCCGTACTCGACGTTGCCGAAGAAGCGGATCTCGTCGCGGTCGAGGACCCGGCGCAGCGCCTTGATGATCTCCTTGATCCGCGGATGGTCCGGAGCCACGCCGTAGCGGACCAGCCCGTAGGGGGCTGGCAACAGTTCGATGACGTCGACCGTGGCGCCGGGGCGCTCCTTGGTCAGGATGTCCGCGGCGTAGATGCCAGCCGGGCCGGCGCCGATCACGGCGACGCGTGGAGTACGCATATGTGTTGATCCCTTGATTTCCGAGCTATCTCGATATCGAACTATAAGGTAAGCCTTACCTTATGGGACGACACCAAGGCGGACCGAATCAAGCGGACGTGATCCAGGTAACGCCATGCGCGTCAGCGAGTATCGCAAGTTCCACATCGTGGGAGCGACGACGGAATCGCGGCGCGCGCCGTCACCGCCAGTGGTCACCGCCAGTGGTGCGGCAGCTTGTGCAGCGCCTGTTCCCGCCGGGCGGCGGCCTCGCGTTCGCGGATCAGCCGGGCCAGCTCACGGTCCCGGCGGGCGACCATCACCGCGGCCAGGAAGTCCTCCGGGTGGGTGCCCGCCGGCGGCGCCGGAGCCACCCGGGCGCGCACGTCGTCGGCCAGCTCCCGACCCAGTCCGGCCCGGGCCGCCGGATTGAGCAGCTGGGCGCGGGTCAGGAACTGCCGGATCGCCATCGCGAGATCGTCCGGCAACCGGGCGATGTCGGCGCCGGCCGCCCAGGCGCCGAGGTGCGGCGGCATGCTCAGGTGCAGCTCGGGGGGCTTGTAGCCGCGCTCGCGCACGACGTAGGTGCCGGCCAGCAGATCCCCCACCCGCTTGCCCTTGGCGTTGGCGAGCGAGCAGATCACCGCCGGCGCGGCGAACAGTCCCCAGATCTCCAGCACCCCGACCAGCGCGCGAATGACCGCATGCCGCAAGCGAATCGCGCCACCATCGTCGCGGACGACCCGGGTACCCATCACCAGCCGGCCGAGGGACTTCCCCCGGGTGAGGGTCTCGACCAGGATCGGAACGCCGATCACCACCGCCAGGTTGACCACCAGGTACAGCGCGCTGGCCGCGGCGAAATCCAACGCGTCGAAGAGGGCGGCGAACGCGACGAGGCCGGCGATGAGGATCAACATCATCAGGATGTAGTCGAACAACGCTCCCGCCAGGCGGGTGGCGAAGGACGCCGGGTGCAGGTCGAGCACCACACCCTCGCCGATCACCAGGGTGTTGTCGTCCGGCAGCGCGACGGGCGCCGCGTCCATCGCCGGGATCGGTTGACTCACCCCTCCAGGGTAGGTGGCCGGCCCTCTCCCCCGCTCGGCTTCCGGCGGCGGGCCCCGCAGCAGCACCCCGGAGTTTGACAACCCCGACTTCCTCGATAATGTTCACCCGGTTAGTCGACAATGGCCTTGGAGAAGACGGCATGAGCAGCGCGCCCCGCGCGGCACGGCGATGTCCAGCCTCGCCCTGCCCCCTCGCCTGACGCTTTTCCGTGCTGCCTACCTGTCCATATCAGCCGAACCCGGCGCCCAGTCACTGACCGAGCGCGCCCATCATCTCTGATCCGGAGGATCCGAGGCATGACCAGATTCCGGCGCGCCGTCGCCGCCGCGGTCGCGGTGATCGCCATGTTCGCGGTCGCGACCCTCTCCGCCTGCTCGAGTAGCAGTGCGGCCGACGACAATCCCTACAACCTCGTGCAGCCGGGCGTGCTGCGGGCGGGCACGCTCACCGACGCCCCGCCGAACGTCTACCTGAAGGACGGCAAGTTCACCGGCTTCGACAACGACCTGCTGGTCGCCGTCGCCGACAAGCTCGACCTCAAGGTGGAGTTCGTCGGCACCGACTTCAGCTCGCTGCTGACCCAGGTCGCCAGCCACAAGTTCGACGTCGGGTCCTCCTCGATCAGCATCACCGAGGCCCGGCGGAAGACCGTCGACTTCACCAACCGGTATGACTTCGGCTACCTCGGCCTGAATGTGCCGGCCGGGTCGCCGATCACCACCTTCGACCAGCTCGAGGGCAAGCGGGTCGCCGTGGTGCAGGGCACCGTGCAGGACGACTACGCCACCCGCGAGAACCTCGACCCGGTGCGGGTGGCCGACTACAACGCCGCCCTGAACCAGTTGCGCACCGGCTCCGCGGACGCCTGGATCTCCCCGGCCGAGATCGGCCAGAAGAGCGCCGAGGAGTCGGGCGGAACGATCGTCGCGGTCGACGCCGTCCTCGACCCGGGCGGCATGGCCTACGCGGTCGCCCAGGACAACGACGCACTGCGCGCGGCCCTCAACGACGGCCTCGACCAGGTGATCGCGGACGGCACCTGGCTGAAGCTGCAGCAGCAGTACTACCCCGGGCGGGAGATCCCCGAGGACTTCGAGCCCGGCAGCGCGGGCGGCGAGGAGACGGCGGACTCCGCCGACGAGCCCAGCGGCAACGGCGGGAACGCGCTGGGCGCGGTCTGGTCGGCGTTCTTCGACACCGAGGCGATGGCGAAGGCCTTCCCCGAGCTGCTCACGGTGGGTCTGCCGAACACGCTGATCCTCGCCGTCTCCTCCGGCGTCATCGGCACGCTGATCGGCCTCGTGCTCGCGGTCGGCGGACTCTCCCGGCACCGATGGCTGCGCTGGCCCGCCCGCATCTACACCGACATCTTCCGCGGTCTGCCCGCGGCGGTGACGATCCTGCTGATCGGCGTCGGCTTCGCTCCGCTCGGCCTGCAGATCTGGGGGCCGAACCCGTATCCGCTCGGCGTGCTCGCGCTGTCCCTCATCGCGAGCGCCTACATCGGCGAGATCTTCCGCTCCGGCATCCAGAGCGTCGACAAGGGCCAGACCGAGGCGGCCCGCGCCCTCGGCTTCTCCGGCGGCGAGGCGATGCGCCTGGTCGTGATCCCGCAGGGCATCCGGCGGGTGCTGCCGGCGCTCGTCAACCAGTTCATCTCGCTGATCAAGGACTCGTCCCTGATCTACTTCCTCGGCCTGCTCGCCAGTCAGCGCGAACTGTTCCGGATCGGGCAGGATGCGGCAGCGAACTCCGGCAACCAGTCCTCCCTGGTGCTCGCCGGACTCTTCTACCTGGCGATCACCGTGCCACTGACCCACCTCGTCAACTACATCGACGAGCGGCTGCGCGAAGGCCGGCACGTGGAACGGGACGCCGACGACGACACCGACGAAGCACCCGTCGACCTGATCCAGCCGCGATGACCACCCCGGAGAAAGGAGAGGCCGTGAGCACCGCACCGTCCACGACACCCGCCGACGCCCCGCGACGCGAGGGGGTGAGCGTCGCCCTGCGCGACATCCACCTCTCGTTCGGCACCAACCGCGTGCTGCGCGGCATCGACCTGGAGTTGCCCGCGGCGAGCACGGCCTGCCTCATCGGCCCGTCGGGGTCGGGCAAGTCCACCGTCCTGCGGGTGGTGAACCGGCTCGCCGAGCCCGACTCCGGCGACGTGCTGCTCGACGGACGGTCCGTCCTCAAGGACAATCCGGACCGGCTGCGGCAGCGCGTCGGCATGGTGTTCCAGCACTTCAACCTCTTCCCGCACAAGTCGGTGCGCGAGAACATCACCCTCGGGCTGACCAGGCTGAAGAAGCTGTCGAAGGACGCGGCGGACGAGCGCGCGATCCTGGAGCTGGACCGGGTCGGACTGGCACACAAGGCGGACGTGCGCCCGGCCCGCCTCTCCGGCGGGCAGCAGCAGCGGGTCGCGATCGCCCGGGCGCTGGCGATGGATCCCGAGGTGATGCTCTTCGACGAGGCCACCTCGGCCCTCGACCCCGAGCTGGTCAAGGGCGTGCTCGCGACGATCTCCGAACTCGGCGACGAGGGCATGACGATGCTCGTCGTCACGCACGAGATGGGCTTCGCCAGATCGGTCTCGCAGCAGGTGCTCTTCATGGACGAGGGCCGCGTGATCGAGTCGGGCCCGCCGGACCGTGTCTTCGACGCGCCCGAATCGGATCGCCTGCAGCGCTTCCTCTCCCAGGTGCTCTGAGCCGAACACCCGGGCGGCGCTGCGGCATGCCTTTCATATGCTCCGGGGACGCGTCCGGTGGGCCGGCGGTCATCACGGTGAACAGGTAGACCCAGTCGCTGCCGTCCGGCGCGGGCAGCCGTAACGAGGGCCGCCGCAGCTTGGAGCGCCGATGCATGTACAACA
>JBDIAG010000449.1:0-4452 GCA_039812305.1 Actinomycetales bacterium
CTGGCGACGCTGGTCGGGCTGGAGTTGCGGCCGCGGCGGCTGCGCGAGGCGGCCGCGCTGCGGGCGGCGCTGGCGGCCAAGCACGGCACCGGGGCCCGCGACGAGATCTGGAACCACCCGGATCTCATGCCGACCGCCGAGGATCTGGACGATCCGCTGGGCTACGTCGAGCGGTACGGCACCCAGGACGAGGCCGCCCTCGACATGGACGCCGAGCTGCGCAAGCTGCTGGACGGCGGGTCGGGCGACTGACCGGGGTGGCGGCCCAGGCGCGCACCCGCGCCCTGCTGGAGGGATGGAACGTGCCGTCGCCCGACCAGGCACGGCTGCGTGAGCGCTATCTCGCCCGGCTGGCGGCTCAACCGGGGGCGTTGTCCCGTCCCGGGGACGGCGGCCCGGCGGAGCACCTGACCGGGTCGGCCCTGGTGTTCGACGAGACCGGCGGCTGGACCCTGCTCGTCCACCATGCCAAGGGCGGGTTCTGGGTACAGCCGGGCGGCCACTGGGAGGCCGGGGACGCCGACCTGGCCGCCACCGCCGTGCGGGAGGCGACCGAGGAGACCGGCCTGCAGGACTGGCCGGCGACGCCGCGGCTGGCCGATCTGCACCGGCACGAACTGCCGACGGCGTTCGGACGGTGCCGCGTCCACGACGACGTCCTGTTCGTCCTGCGGACCCGGGGCCGGCCGCGGCCCCGCGTGAGCGCGGAGAGCAAGGCGGTGGAGTGGTTCGCGGTCGACGACCTGCCGGCCGGGATCGTGGCGGACCTGCCGGCGCGCATCGCGGCGATCCGGGGCGCCGGGTGGTGACCGGTCAGTCCACGTCGCCGTCGAGATCGGTCGGACCGGCCAGGGAGAGGTGTTCGGCGGCGACGACCCCCTCGAGGAAGCCCTTGGCGCGCTCGGCGTACGGATAGGCGGCCACCAGCTGCCAGAACTGGTCGTCGTGGTTGGGGACGAGCAGGTGGGCCAGTTCGTGGACGAGCACGTAGTCGACCACCCAGGCCGGAGCGCCGCGCAAGCGGTGACTGATCCGGATCGACCCGCGCACCGGTGTGCACGACCCCCACCGGGCCTGCTGATTGGTCACCCAGCGCACGGAGGCGGGGACGGCGGCCCCGCCCAGGTACTGCTCGTTGAGCTCCTGGGCCCGCGCCAGCAGCGCCGCGTCGTCCAGATCGGCGCCCTGCTCGCGGGCGCGCAGTCGCTGCGTCATCCGGGCGACCCACTCGCGTTCCTGGGCGGCACTGAACCGCGCCGGAATGTCTACGATGTAATGGTCCCCCTGTCGGCGCGCACTCACACTGCGCTGCCGCCGCGCGCTCCGGCGAACCACAACGCGCGGTTGTGCACCATGGTCCATCTGGTCAGAGTAGTCGGGGCGATCACGAGGAGGCCGAACGATGACGGACCACGGATTGCGGTTCCTGGTGAACTGTTCGTTGCTCTTCACCGAACTGCCGCTCCTGGAGCGCCCGGCCGCCGCGAAGGCCGCCGGGTTCGACGCCATCGAGTTCTGGTGGCCGTGGCCCGACCGGCCGGTGCCGCCCGACGGCGAGGTGGACGCCTTCGTCGCGGCCGTGCAGGACGCGGGGGTCCAGCTCGTCGGCCTGAACTTCTTCGCCGGTGACCTCCTCGGCCCGGATTGCGGGGTGCTGTCGGTGCCCGCGCGCTCCCAGCAGTTCCGCGACAACGTCGAGGTGACCGTCGACATCGGTCGCCGGCTGGGCACGCAAGCCTTCAACGCGCTCTACGGCAACCGCATCGACGGCGTCTCCGCGCAGCTGCAGGACGACCTGGGCCGGGAGAACCTCGTGCTGGCCGCCCGGGCCGCGGACGAGATCGGCGCCACGATCCTGATCGAGCCGGTCAGCGGGCCCAAGCCCTACCCGCTGCGCACCGCCGCCCAGTGCGCGGGCGTGATCGAGGACGTGCGGGCCGCCGGCCCGACCAACATCTCGATCCTGCTGGACCTGTTCCACCTGGCCAGCAACGGCGACGACGTCGCCGCGGCGATCGCGACCCACGCCGCCCGGGCCGGCCACGTCCAGATCGCCGACGCGCCCGGGCGTGGCGAACCCGGCAGCGGAGAGCTGCCGCTGGCCACCTATCTGGACGCCCTGGCCGCGGCCGGCTATTCGAAGTGGGTGGCCCTGGAGTACAAGCCGACCGCCGGGGACACCGAGGCCAGTCTGGCCTGGCTGCCCCGCGAGCGCCGCGGCGCCTGAACCCTTCCCGTCACACCTTGGAGTGAGAAACCACATGAGCGACATCGCCTTCATCGGTCTCGGCATCATGGGCAGCCCGATGGCCGTCCACCTGCAGAACGCCGGGCATCGGGTGACGGGCTACAACCGCAGCCCGGAGAAGGCCGGACCGCTGGTCGAGGCCGGTGGCACCGCCGCCTCGTCCGCGGCGGAGGCGGTGGGCGGCGCGGACGTCATATGCCTGATGGTGCCGGACAGCCCGGACGTGCAGGACGTGCTCACCGGCTCCGGCGCCGTCTTCGACCACGCCAAGCCGGGCGCCCTGGTCATCGACTTCTCCTCGATCCGGCCGGACGTCGCCGTCGAACTGGCCGAGGAGGCCCGGCGCCGGGGTCTGCGGATGCTGGACGCACCCGTCTCCGGCGGGGAGGCGGGCGCCAGGAACGCGGCCCTGTCGATCATGGTCGGCGGCTCCGCGGAGGACTTCGAGGCGGCGCGAGCGGTCTTCGACGCGGTCGGCAAGACCATCGTGCTGGTGGGTGGCAACGGTGCCGGTCAGACCGTGAAGGCCGCGAACCAGCTGATCGTCGCCGCGAACATCGAGGCGCTGGCCGAGGCCGTGGTGTTCCTGGAGGCCTACGGCGTCGATCTGGAGGCTGCCTTCGACGTGCTCGGCGGTGGCCTGGCCGGCTCCGCGGTGCTCAACCAGAAGCGGCGGAACATGGCTTCCGGCGACTTCGCGCCGGGTTTCCGGATCGATCTGCACCACAAGGACCTGGGCATCGTCACGTCCGCGGCCCGCGAGTCCGGGGTGGTCGTGCCGCTGGCCGCGCTGGCCGCGCAGTTGATGGCCTCGGCCCGGGCCAACGGCGACGGCGGTCTGGACCACTCCGCACTGCTCCGCGGAGTCCGGCGCCTGTCGGGTAAGGACGCAACGGGAAATTGACGCTGTGGTGCGGGGGTCCGGCTGCCGGCGGGTTCCGACGCCGGATCGAGCCGCGGAAACCGGCCGGGCCGACCAGATGGTAGGTTGACGACATCGGGTGGCTCTGTCGAGCTGGGGAAGATCGACAGAGTCCACCCGATTCTTCGTTCTATCCTGACCCGGTGAGCGAACCGGAGGGTCTGGCCCGCGTCCGGGCGGATGCTGAAGCGCGGGGGATCCCGATCGAGGTCCGGGAGCGACCGGCGGCGTCCTCCCTGGCGGAGGCCGCCGAGCTGCTGGGGATCACGCCCGCCGACATCGCCAAGACCGTGGTGATGCGGGCCGGGGCGGACGAGTACGTGTTCGCGATGGTTCCCGGCGACGCGTCGGTCGCCTTCCCCAAGCTGCGGGCGTTGCTCGGGGTCAACAAGCTGAAGTTCCCCAGCGCGCAGGAGGCCTTCGAGGCCGTCGGCCACGAGCGCGGAACGATCACTCCGCTGGGCAGCCGCCGGCCGTATCCGGTCTATATCGACACCTCGCTCGCCGGCCGCCGGGTCTCGATGGGCAGCGGATCGCACGGGTACAGCGTGTTCGTCGACGTCGACGAACTGGCCCGTGGCCTCGCCGCGACGGTTGCCGAGATCGCCTGATCGACGTGGCGCGCCGGTTTGCCGTCGTGCCCGCCGTGCGGCATCGTGACCCGAGCACCCGCTGACAGCGCCCGATCAGCAGGGATCCACTCGCCTCGCGCGGTGGCCACGTCTCGGGCGAGCAAACGAGCAAGCAAGGAAGGAGCCACCGTGTCGGAGGAGACTTGGAGCGGCGAGTTCTACTGCGTCAAGTGCAAGGAGAAGCGTGAGGCGACGGGCAACGTCGTCCTGACGAACGGTCGTCGCTTTGCCAAGGGAAAGTGCCCCGAGTGCGGCACGAACCTGAACAGGATCCTCGGTAAGGCCTGAGAGCCGGCCCGAGCTTGCGAACGCCGTCGAGACCTGCCTGGCAGGTATCGGCGGTCGTTTGCTTTCCGGTTGTCCACAGCGTGGCTCGCCCATCCACAGATAACCGCATCCTCATGCATTAAACTGCGTCAAATGACATCATGACCGGGTGAAAGTTCGCCTGCATCCCGATGTCGTCGTGGTCTGGCGCGGGCCCCACGCGATCCAGATCGGCCTGGACGAGCGCAACGGACTGGTTCTCCACCAGACCGACGCACCGGTGATGCGGCTGGTGGAAGCCCTGCGCCAGGGTGAGCACACGCTCGCCGGGCTCCGCCGGCTCGCCGTCCGGGCCGGGCTGACCGCGCAGGACGCCGACGCTC
>JBDIAG010000450.1:0-4451 GCA_039812305.1 Actinomycetales bacterium
CACCAGGAAGAAGCCGCCCGTGGAGGCGAGGCCGACGATCAGCCAGGTGCACAGGAGGAACACCCAGCCGGCGCGGGATCGGGGAAGCTCGCGCTTCGGTGTCTGCAGCGGGGCTCCGGTCATGACTGGACTCCGACGGTCGCGGGCCTGGTGGCGATGACCACGCGCGAACCACACGCGAGGTCGGCCCAGCCGCGCTGGGCGCCGCGGCTGTCGAAGAAGACCGAGAGATCGCTGACGACCGTCACGGCTCGCAGCACCTCGCGCAGCCACACCTTGAGGGGGCCGATCGGCAGACCGGTGCGACTGTCGACGACGGCGATCCCCATCATCCGGCGCCCCCAGCTCTGGCCGGTACGACCGGTCAGATAGACGACGCCGTAGAGGTTGATCGCGGCGGACAGGCCGACGATGAGCCCGATCGCGGTAGCCGGGACGATCGGCGACGTCGTGAACAGCGTCACCCAGACGATCAGATAGGCCGCCGCGGAAGCCACCGTGGCGATCGCGGTGGTGAGTGCCACATCGATGAGGTGCGCGGCGATCCGGCTGCCGATCGGTGCGGTGGTGGCGATCTCGGCCTCAGCCGGTGGCGCGGGTACCGCGGGGCTGATGGGTGACTGGACGCCCAGGGCGATCTCCGCGGGAGTCCTTGTGGTGCCCGGTGGGGCGGTTCGGTATGGGGCGGTGGTTGCGGATGGGACGGTGTTGCCGGACGGGGCGGAGTTCGGGTACGGGGCGCCCCCGACCGAACCGCCGAAGCTCGGCACCGGCGACGTGGCCGTGGGCGAGGGTGAGGTGGCCATCGGCACCGGCAGGGTGGCCGCCGTCTGGGTCGGCGAGGCCGCTGTCGGCGACGGTGCCATTGGTGACGGTGCCATGGGTGAAGGGGTCATCGGCGCGGGCGGCATCGGTGCGGGCGGCATCGGCGACGGGCCTGCCGTCGCCGCACCGGGCGAAGTGGCGGGCGAGGGCGACCAGGGCGAGGTTGCGGACGAAGCCGGCCAGGGCGAGGTCGCGCGCGAGGCCGGTCCGGACGAGGCCGTCCCGGACGAGGTTGCGGCGGCTGGCTGCATCTGGCGTCGATGGCCGCAACTGCCGCAGAAGACGCTCCCCTCGTCCATGGAGTCCCCGCAGTTCGCGCAGTACATCGCTCTCCTTCAGCAATTCGGACAGTCCATCTGCCTTGTCGGTTCGCCGCCGTCCCGACTCAACGCGCACGGGGCCCGTGTACCGAGAAAGGGGGACAACGGAACGCCATCGGCGTGCATCCGGGCGAGGCTGACGGGCTTGTCGTCTTCGGGGGCGCCGGTCTGAGGGGTTGTGAACGCTGTCGGCGTGGATTTCGGGCGAGGCCGGGTTTGGCGTCTTCGGGGTGCCGGTCTGGGGGAGTGCGAACGCCGTCGGCGTGGATTTCGGGCGAGCTTGACCGGGTTCGGCGTCTTCGGGATGCCGGTCTGGGGAGTGCGAACGCCGTCGGCGGGCATCGGGGCGATTTGCCATCCCCTGTCGGCGGCGGCAGCGGGCCATCGTGGCTGTCGACGGGCTCAGGCGGTCGATCGGTGTCCTGTCAGAGCTGCTCGATTGACCAGGTGTTCGCGCGTTGACCGGTTGTCGGCCGAGCGGCCAGCGATCGCCGGTTGCTCGACACATACCTGGTCACCGCGCGCACAAGCGGCTGCTCGGCCGCGGATCCGGGCGCATGGACCGGCCAGAACCGACGGGGACGGCGAGCACGGGCCTCCCGGCAACTCCTAGATCCGGGCGAATAATACTATTCGGACGTGATCGTGGGCTGGGGTGTGGCGGGCCGCCTCTGGCAGTGCTCGACCTGACGGGGCAGTGCCAGAGGTGGGGATGGCCACGTCGGCGCTCCTCTCATCATGAGTCGAACAAGGCGCCCGAATAGGTCGGTCATCCGCGGTGTGCCCTGGCGACTGCTGGTCGCGTCCGTAGCCATTCCCGTTGCCGACTCCCCGCGCCGACCACCAGAAGGAACCTCAGGATGTGCCCACTAGCGACCGCTCGACGCGGATGAAGGCTGCGCCGGACGAAGGCTGCGCGGGACGAAGGTCTGGCTGACCAAGGCTCGTGCCCCGGCGAAGGCTCGTGTCCGCGAAGGCTGGTACCCCGCGAAGGTTGGTGGCTGGTGAAGACCCGGATCCGGCGCAGGCTAGGACCCGGCGAAGGCTCGTGTCCGCGAAGGCTGGACCAGAAAGAACCCGCTCCAGAGGAAGAAAGCACACCAAAACACCGCACGCCCGGCCGAACCGGCCGGGCGTGCAGTGTCGTGACTCTGTCAGCGGACGGCGGGTCGTCCTCGTAGAGCGACGACCCCGGCCACACCGAGGGCAGCCAGGACGACCTGGATGATCAGCGTGATCACGAAGTTCTGCGTGCCGAGGGCAGCGGCGATCGCGCTGCCGATCAGGGCGGCGACGATGCCGATCACGATCGTCAGCCAGATCTTGATGTTCTGTTTGCCCGGTAGCACCAGACGTCCCAGCGCGCCGATGATCAAACCCACGATGACGGCCGAGATGATTCCGGTGACTTCCATCATGAACCACCTTTCATCGATGGCCGCGGACACGGCCATACTCTGTAAGCATGCGTCGCCCGGCGAGGTTCTGCCAGTCGAGTCCGGGGATGCGAGAACAGGTGTTATCAACTTGTTTCCAACGCCTTCCGAGGCTGGCGCGGAGGTCGGCCGGCCGTCCGGCAACCCGCTCTGCCAGCCGGAGTGACCGGCTGATTTGACCGGAGTCGGAGTGATGTGCATCCCGCCGGAGGCCGGTGCGTCAAAGCCGCTACAGGTCCGCTCCTGAGCACGACTACGATTACTCCACGTGAACGCGGTGCACCTGAGCGAGCTGTTGGCGGCCGAACCCGATGCCGAGGGATTGGACGCCTACCGGCTCCTCCCCGCGGCCCAGCAACCGAACTGGCCCGACCCGCTCGCCCTCGAGGCGGCCTGCGCGACGTTGCGGTCGTTCCCGCCGCTCGTCTTCGCCGGCGAGGCGGATCTGCTCCGGGCGCGGCTCGCCGACGCCGCGGCGGGCAAGGCTTTTCTGCTGCAGGGCGGCGACTGCGCCGAGACGTTCGCCGACGCCACCGCGGATTCGATCCGCAACAGGATCAAGACCATCTTGCAGATGGCGGTCGTGCTCACCTACGGCGCGGCCATGCCCGTCATCAAGATGGGACGGATGGCCGGCCAGTTCGCCAAGCCCCGCTCCTCCGACCACGAGACCCGCGAGGGCGTGACCCTGCCCGCCTACCGGGGGGACGCGGTCAACGACTACGGGTTCACCGCCGAGGCGCGCATTCCCGACCCGAACCGGATGGTGCAGGCGTACCACACGTCCTCGGCGACGCTGAATCTCATCCGGGCCTTCACCACCGGCGGTTTCGCCGACCTGCGCCAGGTGCACGAGTGGAACCGCGGCTTCGCGAGTTCCTCCGCCAATGCCCGTTACGACGCCCTGGCCAGCGAGATCGACCGCGCGATGTCGTTCATGCGGGCCTGCGGCGCCGACTTCGAGGCCCTGCGGACGGTCGAGTTCTTCTCCTCGCACGAGGCGCTGCTGCTCGACTACGAGCGCGCGCTGACCCGGATCGACTCGCGCACCGGCCTGCCGTACGACGTCTCCGCCCACTTCGTCTGGATCGGCGAGCGCACCCGGCAGCTGGACGGCGCCCACGTCGACTTCCTCTCCCGCGTCCGCAACCCGATCGGGGTCAAGCTCGGCCCGACCTCGACCGGCGACGACGCGCTCGCCCTCATCGACAAGCTCGACCCGTTCCGCGAGCCGGGCCGGCTCACCTTCATCACCCGGATGGGCGCCGGCAAGATCCGCGACGCGCTGCCGCCGATCCTGGAGCGCGTCGCCGCGGCCGGGGAGCACCCGGTCTGGGTGTGCGACCCGATGCACGGCAACGGGATCACCTCGCCGAGCGGCTACAAGACCCGGCGCTTCGACGACGTGCTGGACGAGATGCGCGGCTTCTTCGAGTGCCATGCGCAGGCCGGGACGATCCCCGGCGGTCTGCACATGGAACTCACTGGGCAGAACGTCACCGAGATCCTCGGCGGTTCGGAGGCGATCTCCGACGCCGATCTGTCGACCCGGTACGAGAGCCTGTGCGACCCCCGGTTGAACCACCAGCAGTCCCTGGAACTGGCCTTCCTGGTGGCGGAGTACCTGCGCGGCTGATCTCCGAAGTGGTGGACGCTCCCACGGGCATGGACCAAAATGCGTTTACGTCCGTCATGTTTGGTGCAGGCGGCAGGATGGCGAGGAGGCCGCTGTGGTGCGACCTCCGGTTGTCGCACCCAGGCTGGTCGGGCGGACGCAGGAACTGGCCCAGTTGCGGGAGGCCATCGACTCCCTGGCAACCGGTCGGGGCGCCACCGCGGTCGTGCGGGGCGCGCCCGGCATCGGCAAGTC
>JBDIAG010000451.1:0-4442 GCA_039812305.1 Actinomycetales bacterium
AAAAGGCAACAGCAGCAAGACGATCCACCGCAGCGGCCAGACCTGCGCGGCCATCGTCCGCATCGAGAAGCCGGCCAGGAGGTAGCCGAGCGTCACGAGCGCGACGCCCGCGACCGCCATCGGCACCGAGCGCAGGCCCAGCAGCGCCACCGCGAACACCGCGAGGACGAGCAGTTTGAGACCGGGACGAGCCCGGTGCACAACGCTATTGCCGGCACGATAGAGCCCGACGGTGGTCACGACGAGCCTCCTTCGTCCCGCTCGATCGGGTTGACATGGCCACCAGTGCGATAGAGCCCGACCATCGTCACGACGGCTCCTCGCTGGTCTCCCGGTCGATCATCATTGCTCGGTACCGGGCGGTCACCTCGCGTCCCGGTCCGTCGAACAGCACGCGACCGGCGTCCAGGCAGATCACCCGGCCCCAGTCGGCGACCAGATCGAGGTCGTGCGTCACCAGCAGCACCTGCTGCGGGAGGGTCCGCAGCAGTCGCGAGATACGGAGCGCGTTGCGCAGATCCAGCAGGGTCGTCGGCTCGTCCGCCACCAGCACGGCGGGTTCGGTGACCAGCACGGAGGCCAGGGCCAGCAACTGCTTCTGACCGCTGGAGAGCGCGTGCGCGGGAACGTCCGCCCAGTCCGCCAGCCCGAACCTGTCGAGTGTCCGGGAGACCTGCCGGGCCACGTCGGCTTTGGCCAGCCGACGGCGTCGCAGCGAGAACGCCACATCCTCGGCCACGGTGGGCATGACGATCTGGGCGTCCGGATCGCTGAAGAGGAATCCGACGCGTTGCCGGACCTGCCGTCCCTGCCGGCCCGGGTCGAGGCCGTCGACCTCGACCCGGCCGGAGGTCGGCTGCAGCAGTCCGTTGACGAGGCGGGCCAAGCTGGACTTGCCGCTGCCGTTGGCCCCGATGAGGCCGACGCGGGGTTCGGGCAGGTCCAGGCTGATCCCGTCCAGCACCGTGCGGTCGCCGAGTCGCAGGGTGACGTCCTCGAAGCGGATCATCCGACCCGTTCGGCCAGGAGGGCGAGGCCCTGGCCGCCTCCGACGGCACAGGTGGCGATGCCGCGGCGGCGCCGGCCGCCGAGCGCCAGGCGGGCGAACAGGCGCACCACGAGCAGGGTCCCGCTGGCTCCCCACGGGTGTCCCCGCGCGATCGCCCCACCGTCCGGGCAGACCTTGCCGGTGTCCCGGCCCAGCGGGTCCAGCCCCCAGGCGTCCGTGCAGGCCAGCACCTGGGCGGCGAAGGCCTCGGTGATCTCCACGGTGTCCACGTCCGCCCAGGTCGACCCGGTTCGCCTCAGCAGCCGGGCCACCGCCGGCACCGGCCCGATCCCCGGCCGGTTCGGATCGACCCCGGTCGTCGTCCACCCTCGCAGGGCCAACCCGGGCAGGCCGAGACGGCGGCGCACCGACTCGGACACCAGGGCGACCGCGGCGGCTCCGTCGGAGACCCCGCAGGAGTTGCCCGCGGTGACGCTGCCACCGGGCCGGAACGCTCCCGGCAGCCGCGCGAGCACCGTCGGCTTGAGTCGCCGTGGACGCTCGTCGCGCGCCACGGCGGCCACCCGCACCAGTTCGGCGTCTTCGGCTCCCGAGCCGATCGAGGCCAGACTGAGTTCATGTGAGCGGGCCGCGTACTCGTCCTGGCGCTCGCGGGAGATCCCGGCCTCGTCCGCGACGAGCTGGGCCGCCTCGCCCATGTCCGGGTCGCCGATCCAGGCGGGTGCGAACGGCGCCCGCTGATACGGCACCGGCGGTTCCCCCAGCGCGGTCAACGGTTGCGTGCTGGCGCTTTCCGCTCCTCCCGCGATGACGAGATGTGCTGTGCCGGAAGAGATCTGGTCGGCGGCAAGATGGATGGCGGCCTGCCCGCTGCCGCACTGACGGTCGATCGTCGCGGCCGGCACCGACTGCGGCAGGCCGGCGGCCAGGGCCGAGACCCGGGCGATGTTGCCACCCGGTCCCCGGGTGTTGCCGAGCACGACGTCGTCCAGGTCGGCTGTCTTCAGACCCATTCCCACCAGATCGTCGGCGAGAGCGGCCAGCACCGGTGCCGCCAGGCCGACGACGTCCAGGCCCTTCAAGCCGTGCCCGGCCGTGGCGACGGGCGTCCGCCGAGCCGCGATCACGACCGGCGTGCGCTCGGTCAGCCAGGGGGGCGTCGGACTCATGACCCGGTAAGGGTAGTCCGCCCGGAGGCCGGGTCCAGCAGGGCTGCCGCCCGCGGGCGATCGGGCTTGCCGGCCGCGGTACGCGGCAGATCGTCCACGATCAGCCACCGGCGCGGCCGGGCCGGGCGGGGGAGGGCCTGCAGCGCCGCGCGCAGGTCCGCCGGGTCGGCATCGCCGCTGACCACGGCTCCCACCACCGCGCCCAGCCGGGAATGCGGCACGCTGACGACGACCGCGTCCCGGACCCCGGGGATCCGGCGCAGCAGCGTCTCCACCTCGGCGATCTGGACGGTGTGGCCGCCGGTGGTGACCGCGCCGGGCCGGCCGAGGACCGTCCACTGGCCGTCCTGTTCGGTCGCGACATCGCCGACGCTGAGCCAGCCGTCCTCGAACCGGGCCGGGCCGGCGGCGCCGGGCAGATAGCGGCGGAATGCATACGGCGACCGGCTCCACAACCTGCACTCGGCGTCCAGGCGTACCCGCACACCCGGGAAGGGCCGCAGTCCGCCGGTCGAGTCGTGGTCGCCCACCAGCACGAAGGACGCCTCCGCGCTGCCGTAGTACTCGACGACGCGCACGCCCGCGGCCCGGCATCGGGCCAGCAGCTCCGGCGGGGTGCGATCGCCGGCCAGCACGAGCGAGCGCAGCCGGGGTGGCAGCGCGGGCCAGCCCTGCACCAGGCCCGGAACGGCATGCACGACGGTGATCGACTCCCACGCCTGCCGCACCTGGCGCCGCAGCACCACCGGCAGGCCCTCGGACGAGGCGTGCCACGCCCCATACAGGAAGAGGGTGGACGCCAACGGGCCGGGAATGCCGACGACGTCGTCCGATCGCGGCCGGATCACCTCGGTCAGCGGCGCCAGACTCGCCCGCCATGACTCACCGCTGCGGATCAGCCCCCGCGGGGCGGCGGTCGACCCGGAGCTGAAGAGGACCACCTCGCCGGGCCGGATCACCCGCTGTCGCCAGGCCTCCTCGATCCGGTCGTGCGCCGCCGCCGCGAACCGCTCGGGCCAGGACGGGTCGAGCACGGCGACCGGACGTCCCTGCCGCAGCACCGTCGTGAACCGCGCCAGAACGTCGGTCTCGTCCGGATCACACAGCACCGAGACCCCAGGCGGCGTCCCGGTCACCTGTCCCGCCGAACCGGCACCGTGCCGAGACCCGGAACGGCACGGTGCACCGCACCGCCGAGCAGGCTGGCCAGGAGAGCCTTCACGACGTCACCGGGAATGAAGACGAGGCTCTCCATCGCGGCCGCCTCGACGGTCGTCTCGGTGATGTGGGCCTGCACCGGAATGCCGATCGAGTAGACCACCACGACGCAGCCGATCACGTTGGCGGCTCCCGCCGAGGCCAGGCCGTAGCTCGGGATCTTCTCGATGATCAGCCCGGTGACGAACGCGCCGGCGAGCCACCCGAGCAGGAACCCCGCGCTGGGCCCGGAGAACACCTCCGGCCCGCCCCGGCCGCCGGCCAGCAGCGGCAGCCCGGCGGCCACCAGCGCCAGCAGGAGCAGCACGCTCGCGGCGCTCCGCCGGGCACCGAGCACGCAGGCCGCCAGCATCACGCCCAGCGACTGGAAGGTGATCGGCACGGCGTTGCCGATCGGGAAGATCATGCCCGGCAGCCCGAGGAGAGCGATCAGGGCGGTGAACGCGGCGATCAGGGCGACGCCACGAAGCCGGGACGGTACGCCCAAAGTCAGCCGTCCAGCTGGCGGGCGTTGAACGTGTCGCAGGTGGTCGGGTCGCCGGTCTGGTAGCCCACGCTGAACCAGTGCTGCCGCATCGTGGCCGAGCCGTGGGTCCAGGCCTCCGGATTGACCTGGCCCTGGGCCTTCTGCTGGATCCGGTCGTCGCCGACGGACGAGGCGGCGCTCAACGCGTCCGCGATGTCCTTCTGGGTCAGGGGCTTGAGGAACGTCACGCCCGTGTCGGGGTCCTTCGTCGTGGTCGCGTTGTGCGCCCAGATCCCGGCGTAGCAGTCCGCCTGCAACTCCACCCGCACCGCGCCGGACTGCGGGCCCTGTGGATCCTTCTGGGCCGCGTACAGCGAGCCCTGGCGATTCTGGATGTGGTGGCCGAACTCATGCGCGATGACGTACTCCTGCGCCAACGGCCCGCCACTGGAGCCGTACTGCTGCTGCAGCACGTCGTAGAAGCTGGTGTCGATGTAGATCGTCTGATCGGCGGGGCAGTAGAAGGGCCCGACCGCGCTGGTCGCCGAGCCGCAGCCGGTGTTCGTGTACTCCGAGAAGA
>JBDIAG010000452.1:0-4432 GCA_039812305.1 Actinomycetales bacterium
CGTCGCGATCCTCGTCAGCGTGGCGTTGATGGCCTGGTTCGTCGCGGCGCACAGCATCTGGCCGCTGATGCTGATGACCGTCGTCGCGCTGCTGCTGGGCCTGCACCTGGTCGCCTCCATCGGCGGCGGCGACATGCCGGTCGTCGTCTCGATGCTCAACTCCTACAGCGGATGGGCCGCCGCCGCGGCGGGCTTCATGCTGAGCAACGACCTGCTGATCATCACCGGCGCGCTCGTCGGCTCCTCCGGTGCGATCCTGTCCTACATCATGTGCCGGGCGATGAACCGGTCGTTCGTCTCCGTCATCGCCGGCGGGTTCGGCAGCGATGGCGTCGTCACCAGTGGCGACGAGGAGGAAGGCACGCACACCGAGATCGACGCGGTGGGCGCGGCCGATCTGCTCAAGCACGCCAAGTCGGTGATCATCACCCCCGGCTACGGGATGGCCGTGGCGCAGGCGCAGGGCCCGGTGGCCGAGCTCACCTCGATCCTGCGCCACCAGGGGGTCAATGTCCGGTTCGGCATCCACCCGGTGGCCGGCCGTCTCCCCGGACACATGAACGTCCTGCTGGCCGAGGCGAAGGTGCCCTACGACATCGTCCTGGAGATGGACGAGATCAACGAGGACTTCGCCGACACCGACGTGGTTCTGGTCATCGGGGCCAACGACACGGTCAACCCGGCCGCCACCAAGCCGGGCAGCCCGATCGCCGGCATGCCGGTACTCGAGGTGTGGAACGCGCACGACGTCATCGTGTTCAAGCGCTCGATGGCCACCGGCTACGCCGGCGTGCAGAACCCGTTGTTCTTCAACGAGAACACCAAGATGCTCTTCGGCGACGCGAGGGAACGGGTCAACGACATCGTCCGTCACCTCTGACCACGTCGATCACCCTCTGGGCCGGGCAGTCAGCGATCGCTGGGTGCCCGGCCCACGTCGGTGCGGGGCGAGCGCCGGGGCCGAGCAGTCACGCCCCCGCGAACCCGTCCCGCGGATAGCTCGACCACGCGCTTGACATTTCAAACGCGCGGATGGCATGCTTAACACATACGGGCTGGCCCTCTCGGAACCGGCTCGCACACCTACCCCCACTTCTCCGAAGCCGAAGGAGCACAGCCATGTCCCAGTTCACCGACCTCGCCGCCAGCCTCACCGCTCGTCAGGTCGAGCTCGTCAAGCAGGGGCAGGATCTCGTGCTTGCGGGCGTCCGCAAGGCCGTCGCCGGCGCTCCCGAGGCCCCCGAGGCCGTCCGCGCCTTGACGACCGACCTGGCTGCCCGCCAGGCCGAGATCGTCTCGCAGGGTCAGGACGCGATCTTCGCCGCCGTCTCCTCGGCCATCGAGTCGCTGCCGGCCGTTCCCGAGGTGCAGGTTCCGGAGCAGCTCGCCGACAGCCTCAAGCCGGTCGTCTCGATCGTCGGCACCCCCTCGGAGCTCAAGGACGCCTTCGTCGCGACCAGCAAGACCTGGGTCGCGGTGAACCGCGAGTTCTCCGGCAAGGTCGTGGCCGAGTTCGCCAAGACCGCCTGATTCTCATCGCTTCCCACGAAGGGCCGGCCTGCGGGCCGGCCCTTCGTGTCTGCCGGCGCACCGGCTGGAGTACCTTCCCTCAAGCCCCGCAGACCAGCTGAAGGAGACGCCGTGCCCGGCCTGGAGTCCGTCCGGATCGTCGGTACCGGCTTGCTCGGCACGAGTGCCGGCCTCGCCCTGCGCGCCCTCGGTGTGGACGTCACCCTGTACGACCCCTCGCCGACGGCCCGCGCACTGGCCCGCGATCTGGGTGCCGGTCGCGAGCCGCGGCCGGGGGAGTCCGACCCGCAGGTCGTCCTGGTGGCCGCGCCCCCGGACGTCGTGGCCCCGGTGGTCGCGGAGGCGCTGGCCACCTACCCCGAAGCCGTCGTCACCGATGTGGCCAGCGTCAAGGCGGACGTCGCCCGCTGGCTGGCCTCGGCCGATGCCGACCTGTCCCGCTACGTCGGCGGCCATCCGATGGCCGGACGTGAACGGTCCGGCGCCGCCGCGGCCCGGGGGGATCTCTTCGTCGGCCGGCCGTGGGTGCTGACGCCCGGGCCGACGACCTCCACGGCCGCTCTGCACCTGGTTCGGGAACTGGCTCTCGCGGTGGGGGCGGTGCCGACGGTCATGGACGCCACCGACCACGACGCGGCCGTGGCCCGTGTCTCACACGTGCCTCAGCTCGCCGCCACCCTCGTCGCCGGGCGGCTCCTGGACGCCCCGGACGCCGCGGTGTCCCTGGCCGGTCCCGGCCTGCGCGACGTCACCAGGATCGCCGGCAGCGACCCCGAGCTGTGGGTCCAGATCCTGTCCGGCAACCCGGGCCCGGTGGCCGAGGTCCTGTCCGGGCTGCGCGCGGATCTCGACCGCGTGATCGACGCCCTGACCAGGCTCGCGCACGATCCCGACGCCTACGGTGCCCGCGGCACCCTGGCGCAGACTCTGGACGCCGGGGTGCGCGGCTACACCCGCATCCCCGGCAAACACGGTGCCGCGCAGACGTCCTTGGCCGTGGTCACCGTTCAGGTCCCGGACCGGCCCGGTGAGATCCGCAAGGTCCTCAATGCGATGGGCGACGCCGGCATCAACCTGGAGGACCTGCGGATCGAGCACGTGCCGGGGCGGCTCGTCGGCCTGGCGGAGATCTCCGTGCTGCCCTCCGCCAAGGACGCCCTCGAGGAACTGCTGACCAGTGGAGGCTGGACCCTCGCCGGGTGAACCGCTCGACCCTCCGCGGTCGCGGCCGGGATCGCCATCGCCGCGGAAACCGGACACTCGAACTTCACCGGGCTCGTGAACAGGCCCTACGACTTCAGCCTCGACCGCATCCTCGAGCGCGGCTTGCGCCATCCTCTGGACGGGCTGGCCCTCGAACTCGGCCCGCACGAGCGGTGACGTCCGGCTTGGCGATCGGTGGTTGTCCCGCCCTGCCGGTAGGCTGTCCTGGCCGGGCGATCAGCCGCGGCCACTCGTCGCGCAGCCGGATCGCTGCGCTCGCACCGCTGAGGAGTAGCCAGCCGTGAACCCCGGAACGCCCCTGGTCGTTGCCGTCGACGGCCCGTCCGGGTCGGGCAAGTCCAGCGTGTCCCGTTCCGTGGCCGCCCGGCTCGGCCTGGCCTACCTGGACACGGGCGCGATGTACCGGGCGATCACGTGGTGGTGCCTGGAGCTGGCTCTCGATCTGCACGACACCCCGGCGGTGGCGGCCGCGGCCCGGGAGGCCGTTCTCGTGATGGGGACCGATCCGGCCGCACCGACCGTCCGGGTGGGCCGGTCGTCCCACCCGGTCGACGTGACCGAGGCCGTCCGCGCCCCGCGGATCAGCGCCGCCGTCAGCGGCGTCGCGACCAATCTGGAGGTGCGGGCGGAGCTCAAGCGCCGCCAGCGCGAGATCATCGCCGCGGCCGAACCGGGGATCGTGGCGGAGGGACGAGACATCACCACGGTCGTCGCCCCCGACGCGAGGGTGCGGGTGCTGCTGACCGCCAGTGAGGAGTCCAGGCTCGCGCGCCGCGCGGCGCAGGACTCCGCCGCCGGATCGGCGCAGAGCCACGACGACACCCGCGACCAGGTGCTGCGCCGGGACCGGCAGGACGCCACGGTCTCCCAGTTCCTCACCGCGGCCGACGGCGTGGCCGTGCTCGACTCCTCCGACCTCACCTTCGAGCAGACGGTGGACGCCCTGGTCGCCCTGGTCGAGTCGGCGACCGCCCGGCAGAGCACCGCGACCCAGACCTGAGAGAGAACTGAGACGGATTGACCGTGAACGACTTTGATGATCCCACCGACGCGCTCCGAGCCGGCCTGGGCGACTATGAGCTGACCGAGGAGGACCTGCTCCTCATCGAGGGCGACGGTGCGCCGACTGCGGAGGAGCCGGAGGTCGCCCTACCCGTGCTGGCCGTCGTCGGGCGGCCGAACGTGGGCAAGTCGACGCTGGTGAACCGCATTCTGGGTCGGCGGGAGGCCGTCGTCGAGGACGTCCCCGGCGTCACCCGGGATCGGGTGCGGTACCGAGCCGAGTGGTCCGGTCGCGATTTCACCCTCGTCGACACCGGCGGCTGGGAGGTCGACGTGGTCGGCCTGGAGGGCAAGGTCGCCGAGCAGGCCGAGGTGGCCGTGCAGCAGGCGGACGCCGTGCTGTTCGTCGTGGACGCCGGCGTCGGCGCCACCGCGACCGACGAGCAGGTGGTGCGGATGCTGCGGCGCTCCGGCAAACCGGTGGTGCTCGCCGCGAACAAGGTGGACGACGCACGCGGGGAAGCGGACGCGGCCGCGTTGTGGAATCTGGGGCTGGGGGAGCCGTATCCCGTCTCGGCGCTGCACGGGCGTGGCTCCGGGGACGTGCTCGACGCGTGCCTGGCGGTGCTGCCGAAGGAGTCTGCGGTGGCCCAGGCCGAGGCGGACGGGCCACGCC
>JBDIAG010000453.1:0-4425 GCA_039812305.1 Actinomycetales bacterium
CGGCTGCGGATCGCCCGGGATCTGCACGACGTGGTCGCCCACCGGATGTCGCTGGTGGTCGTCCAGGCGCAGAGCGCCCGCTATCGGCTGCCCGACGTGACGCCGGAGGTGGCCGAGGAGTTCAACCGGGTCGCCGAGCAGGCGCGTGAGGCGCTCAACGAGGTGCGCGGCATGCTCGGGGTGCTGCGGCGGGACGACCAGACCGCCGAGGAACAGCCCCAGCCCGGTATCGAGGACGTGCGGCGGTTGCTCGAGGAGACCCATCGCGCCGGGGTCGACCTCGAGTGGCAGGTGGAGGGCGACGGCTCCCAGGTCGGCCCGGCGACGGCGATGGTGCTCTACCGAGTCCTGCAGGAGTCGCTGGCCAATGCCTCGCGCCACGCTCCGGGGACTCCGGTGCGGGTGTGGCTCAGCTATCGCGAGCGCGTCCGGCTCGACGTGGTGAACGCCGCGTCCGGGGTCGCCCGGGAGGGGTCGGCGGCGCCACGACAGCGCGGCCACGGCATCGACGGGATGCAAAGCCGCGCCGAGGCCGTGGGCGGCTGGGTCACCGCCGGACCATCGCCGGACGGAAGCTTCGCCGTCCATCTCGAATTGCCGATCGTCGTGGGAGTGACGTAACGAGTGACCGACGGACAGAACCAGGGGCCGGCCCCGATCACCGTGCTCATCGCGGACGACCAGGCGATGGTGCGGCAGGGCTTCGGCGCCCTGCTGGGGGCCCAGCCCGACATCAGCGTCGTGGGTGACGCCGCCGATGGCCGGCGCGCCGTCGCCGAGACCGTGCGACTGCGGCCGTCGGTGGTGCTGATGGACGTGCGGATGCCGGATCTGAACGGCCTGGAGGCCACCGCGGAGATCGTCGCCAGACGTCTCGACCCCGCGCCGAGGATCCTGATGCTCACCACCTTCGACGTCGACGACTACGTCTACGAGGCGCTGCGGCTGGGTGCCAGCGGATTCCTCCTCAAGGACGCTCCGGCCGAGGAGCTCGTCCGCGCGGTGCGGGTGGTGGCCGCCGGCGATGCCCTGCTGGCCCCCTCGATCACCCGGCGCCTCATCCAGGAGGTCACCAAACGCCGCCCGGCCGCCCGGCGATCGTCCCGCGACCTTGCTCTGCTGACGCCGCGGGAGCTGGAGGTGCTCACGCTGATGGCCGGGGGCCTGTCGAACGCCGAGATCGCCGAGCGCCTCTTCGTCGCCGAGCAGACGATCAAGACGCACACCAGCCGGGTGCTGACGAAACTGTCCCTGCGCGACCGCGCCCAGGCGGTGGTCTTCGCCTACGAGAACGGCGTCGTGAGTCCGGGCTGATCGAGGCTCGGACGCCGATCCAACCGTCCTCTACCGACCACGCGGGCCGCCGGATTTGAGTAATGCCAGCTTCAGAAAGCACTCATAGGTTGGCCACCAGTGCCGACGATCCGCACGGTTCGTGCCGTCGGAACTCCACATCTGCCACGTTGCGCGAACTGCCGCATCAGCTTCCTGCACATGGTTCATGGCGACCAGACGGACAGGATCGTAGTTCCCGTCGTAGTCCGCGCGGTGACGCGCCTCCTGCAGGCTCTGAAATGCGTCCGCCACCAGGACCAGCTGCGAAGGAACTTCGCCGCCAGAACTCGATCGAATGGCCATGACGGCTGCACGATCGGCCTTTCGTATCTGTTCAAGCGACCGCGACCCCTCGGCCTCGAGTACCAGGCCTGCCGCGTCCAGAATGCCCGTGTGCGTGAACCACCGAGCAATGTGCGCGATCTCATCCTCGGAGCCGTTGGGGAGGAAGGCGAACGCACCATGACGGACGACCTGGTGGAACAATGCGTAATACGCCGTCGACGTGGCGCGCCGCAGATCCGCCAACGCGGGCCGGCCGGCCCCAGCACCAGATCCGGCCAGTGAGAAGGCGGTCTTCAATAGGCCGGAAGCCAGGATCGGCCTGGTCACCCCGCCGCGCTATCCGGCGAATGAGGGTCCTCGCCCTTCTCCGGGACTTCCTCGACGGCCACGTCGTCGGGCTCGGCCTCATCAGTCGTCACAACTGCCAGCGTCCGGCCCGGCAATACGAGCGACGTACCTTCGATCAACTGATCAAACTGTCGCGTGGCGGTGCGCCGCAATCTGAATACCGATTCCATGTCCCACTCGCGAGAGGACGGCCGCGGTAACACCAGGATCAAGCGCCAGGCGTCATCTCCCAGCCCGTCCGTGTAGGTTTCGGCGAGCATTCGTTTGGGAATGATCGCCATGCCTGACGTCGTCAGACCGTCGGACACCTTCGTGACCACATCTTCGACCAGGGGTTCGGCATGTGCTGTGGACATGTCGCCTCCGTCCTTGCATTGAGACTTTCAGTCTGTCACAGACGCGCTCCGGGACCCGGCGCCCTGTGGATAACTCCTTCGGCCCGTCACCCGTCGATCCGCAATGCCTCGATCGGGGATTCCCGGACGGCCCGGCGTGCCGGGACGTGCGAGGCGGCGAAGACCAGCACGGCACAGCCGACGGCGATGCAGCCCAGCACCGGCCAGGGCAGACCCCAGACCAGGCCCTCGTTGAGGACGCCGATCAGCGACTGCGCCCCGACGGTGCCGTAGCCGATGCCGAGCAGGACACCGAAGCCGACCGCGGCGACGCTCAGCGCGACCGCCTCGGCGGTGATCATCGACCGGATCTGTTCGCGGGTGAACCCGAGCGCTCGCAGCAGCCCGATCTCCCGGCCCCGCTGGATCACCGTCAAGGACATCGTCGAGACGAAGCCGACCGCGGCGATCACCGAGGCCACCACGACGAGACAGATCATCACCAGCGACGTGACCGCCAGCACCTGCTCGGCCATCACCTGCTGCTCGGCGGTCATCCCCCAGCTCGCGACCGAGGCGCGCAGCGCGTCGGAGCCCGCCGCGAACGTCGTCACCAGAGCGACGCCGAGCACGAGACCCATGGTCGAGTTCGTGGTCCGGCGCGGGTCGAGGACCGCGTTCCGACGGGCGATCCGGGCGGCCGGACGCCGTCCCAGAATCAGCCCGAAGACCGCCACCACCCGCGGGATCACCAGCTGCGCGCCCACCAGCAGGCCCGTGCCGGACAGGGCGCTGCCGAAGAAGGCGAGCAGGAACCCGGCCGCCGAGCCTCGCTCGCCCAGCACCATCGCCAGGGCCATCGCGAGCACGCCGCCGCCGATCATCAGGCACGCCAGCACGGCCCGGACGGCGGAGACCGAACGGATCGCGACCGGGGCGGAGGCGGTGGTCAAAGCCTGCGCCGGCGACACCCGCAGCACCGGGCGCGACCCCGCCCAGCCGGCCACCGTCGCCGTGATCGTGATCGTGACAGCGGCCACCGCCAGCTGTGGCGCCACCAGCGGATAGTCCGCGGCCGGCAGCGAACCGCGCTGCGCCAGAACGACGATGGTCACGTCCGTGACGACGGTGCCGAGGGCCACCCCGGCCAGGGCGCCGACCAGACCGGCCACCGCGCTGCCACGGGCCACCACCCGCCGCAGGTCCCGGGCGTCGGCGCCGAGCAGGCGCAGCAGGGCCAGATGCCGCTGCCGCCCGGCCAGCACGGTCGAGACGCAGTTCGAGGTGACCACGGCCGCGACGTACAGGCTGAGGAAGATGAACACCCAGGCCACCGAGCCGAGGAGGAGCCCGGCGGCCGCGCCACCGGACATCATCAACGCCAGCGACTGGCTGGTCATGATGAGCACACCCGCGAACGCGCCGGCCAGCGCGCTGACCACGGTGACGGTGCCGAACTCGCGACGCGACCCGAGGACGAGCCGGTTGCGATCGAGACGGCGGCCACCCGGCGCCGGAGTCGCGGCCGGCGGCGGCCCGAAGTCCACCAGGGTGCCGCTCATCGCGGGTCACCGGCCAGCCGCTGGCTCGGGGCCATCTCGACGTCGATCAGCAGCTGCGAGATCTGCTGCGGATCGAGCCGTCCGTGGTCGGCCACGATGCGTCCGTCGGCGATCACCAGGATCCGGTCCGCGAACGAGGCGGCCACCGGATCGTGGCTGACCATCGCGATCGCCTGCCCGTACTGCGAGGCGGCCGTCCGCAGGAGCGTCAGCACCTCCTGCGAACTGCGCGAGTCGAGGTTGCCGGTCGGTTCGTCGGCGAGGATGAGATGCGGACGCGAAGCCAGCGCCCGCGCGATCGCGACCCGTTGCTGCTGGCCGCCGGAGAGCTCGGCCGGCCGGTGCGACGTCCGGTCGCCCAGGCCCAGGGTGCCGATCACGTGGTCGATCCAGGACGAGATCTCGGCGTCCGGACGCCGGCCGGCCAGCTCGAACGGCAGCACGACGTTCTCCCACGCGGTCAGCGTCGGCACCAGGTTGAACGCCTGGAAGACGAAGCCCAGCCGGTCGCGGCGCAGGACGGTGCGGGCCCGGTCGTCCATCGCGTGCAGGGGCTGGCC
>JBDIAG010000454.1:0-4419 GCA_039812305.1 Actinomycetales bacterium
CGGCGCCAACGGGCCGAACGGGGCCAACGGTCCCACCGGCGCACCTGGTTCGGGCCCCGTCGATGCGAGCGGCAACCCGCGGCAAGCAGTATCCGGCCGTCCGGGCACGGTCTCGATCATCCAGATCTGACATCAGCGCGGCTCGGACGACGAACAGAGCCCGTCCCGGGAGACCCTCCCGGGACGGGCTCCAGTCGTTGCCGAGCGTCATCTCAGGGAGCCGCCGGGGCAGGTACTGGCAGTTGAGCTTCGACGTCCCCGGCCGATCGGCGCGCGACCTGACCCGCCGCTGCCACGATCGACGAGAGCCCGAACCGTCCAACATTCGTTGGGCCAAAGTCCGGACGTACGGTAGCGGGAGCGGGACTCGAACCCGCGACACAACGATTATGAGCCGTTTGCTCTACCGACTGAGCTATCCCGCCGTACGACCGAACGGTTGATCCGGCCGCATGGAGCCCCGATAGGGAATCGAACCCTAGACCTTCTCCTTACCATGGAGACGCTCTGCCGACTGAGCTATCGGGGCGGTGCGACAGGTAGCGTACACGGTCCGAGGCCCTGACTCCCAACCGATTGACCCAGCCGGCCGATGCGAGCGCTGGGAGCGGCCGCCGAAGGGCCGCCGCTGTCGAGGTGCGCCTCGTGAAACCAGCGGCGAGGATCAGACGTCACTGACTCATGAGTCGGTCGCACCACCGCGACCCAGCGAGAGGAACTCATCCATGAACGAGCCCAATCCCTCGGGCGGGCCGAACCTGTCCAAGGGTCCGGATGCCGGCGGCACCGGCGAGCAACCGGCGTCCGGCGACCGGTTCGCGCCGCCGTCGTACGGCCAGGCGCCCGAGTCCTACGGGCAGACGCCACCGTCCTACGGCCCGTCCCAGTCGTACGGCCCATCACAGCCCTACGATCCATCCCAGGCGTACGGCCCATCACAGCCCTACGACCAATCCCAGTCGTACGGCCAGCCCCAGTCCGGCTATGGCCAGGACGCCTCCGGGTACGGCCAGCCGTATTCCTACGGCACTCCCAGCCAGGCCTACGGCAACTACGCTCCGAGCAGCGCCACCCGCAAAGGCCTGGGGATCGCCGCTTTCGTCCTCGGCGTGATAGCGCTCGTCGGCGGCTGGGTGCCGTTCGTCGGGCTCTTCTTCGGGCTCGTGGCGATCGCCGGGATCATCGTCGCCATCGTCGCGCTCGTCCAGATTCGCAAAGGCCGGGCCAGCGGCAAGGGATTCGCTCTCGGCGGTCTGATCCTGTCGATCCTGGCCATCGTGATCAGCACCCTCATCCACGTGCTGATCATCTGGTCGATCGAGAACAGCACGACGTCGTCGCGGTCGAGTTCCAGCACGCCGGGAATCACGTCCAACTACGAGACCGACCAGGTCCTGGAGCAGTACCTCGACGTCTCGTTCGGCACACCGCAGATCTCCGGCGACCCCGAACTGGCCGACATCAAGGTCCCGGTGACCCTGACCAACAAGTCCGACACCACGGCGTCCTTCCGGGTCTCGGTCGCCGCCACGAAGGACGGCACCCAGACCGAGACCGACTTCATGACGGTGGACGACCTCGGCCCCGGCGAATCCGAGACCGTGGACGCCTTCACCTACGTCTTCGACGCGTCGCACATCGAGGGCGCCACCTTCGTGGTGAACACGGCTTCCTACACGAGTTCCTGAACGCCAGTCATCGACGAGAGCCGTTCCTTGGCGGGCGCGCCGACGACGAGGACGGACGCACCAGACCGCATTCGTAGGCGACCACGGCCAGGTGACCGCGACCGGCGGCGCCGAGCTTGCGCAGCAGACGATTGACGTGGGTCTTCACGGTGGCCGGGGAGACGACCAGGTCACCGGCGATCTCGTCGTTGGACAGACCGCGGGCGACGAGCCGGAGGACGTCCACCTCACGCGCCGTCAGTCCGGTCAGCATCGCCGCGGTCTCCCGTGGGCCGGGCAGGCTCACGTAGCTGTCGATCAGCCTCCCGGTCAGTCGGGAGTCCACCACCCGCCGCCCGGCGGCGACGTCGGCGATGCTGAGCGCCAGCTGGTCCGGAGTCATCGATTTGCACGCGTAGCCCCAGGCCCCGGCACCGAGAGCCTCCCGCACGTCGTCGTCCAGGTCGAAGGTCGTGAGGACCAGAACCCTGGCGGGCAGGCCCAGCCGGACGATCTCGCGGATCGCACGTGGCCCGTCCCACCCGGGCATTCGCAGATCCATCAGCACGACGTCCGGCGACAGTTCGCGGGTCAGCTGCACCGCAGCCCGTCCGTCCGCGGCGGTGCCGACCACGTCGATGCCGCGATGTTCCAACACGGAGGCCAACCCGCTGCGGATCAGCTCCTCGTCGTCGACGATCACCACACGCAGACTCATCGGAACCGAACCGATCCCGGGATGCGCACGGACAGAGCGAATTCCGGTTCGAGTTCGACTCGCATCTCCCCGCCGCAGGCGGCCACGCGCTCACCGAGGCCGACCAGACCCAGACCGCCGGACGTGCGGACCCCGACTACCGAGTCACCCCCACCGAGACCGCCGCCCAAAGGTTCGCCGCCGCCGACGTTGACGAAGGTCAGCGTGAGATCGTCCGCGACGAGTCGACAGGCGAACCGCACGTGCCGACCCGGGCTGTACCGAGCAGCGTTCGTCAGCCCCTCCTGGACGACGGCGAACACGACCGGGGCGATCCCGGCCGGGACCTCGGCCAGGGGTTCGTCGACATCCACCCGCACACCGAGCGAGCCGGCGTCACGGATCAGCGAATCCACCGTGGCGGAAGGATGCGATGCGGCCGGCGGCGCCCCCTCACGGTTCGCCCTGACGACTCGATTCGCCTCGACCAGCACCTCCCGTCCGCGGGCGCGAACCCGGCTCAAGGCCTGCCGGGCGGCCGTCGGGTCGTCGGCGAGCAGGTCGTCCGCGAGATCAGCCTGGACGACCATGACCGTCAGCGAATGCGCGAGGCTGTCGTGCAGGTCCTGGGCGATGCGCAGTCGCTCGGTGACGGCACCGGCCTCCGCCGCGAACTCGCGCAGGACCCGTTCGCGTTCGGCGGTCGCGGCCTGGTCGGCGGCCCGGCGCAGGGCGACGCCCAACGCCAGCCCGCACGCCCACGGGCCGAGGCAGACGATCAGGCCGAACAACACGTCCGCGCTGAACCCGGCCAGGTGCACGAGGGTCAGATACATCGTCACCATCGCGACCACCACGCTCGTCAGCCCCAGCCACGCGCGCCGCGCATACTGCCCGGCGGCGAAGCACGCGAGAGCCGGTGGCAGCAGCCAGGACGCCGCATCCAGGAAGGCCTCTCGGCCGCCCAGAAGCCCGGACGCCGCGGCCAGCCCGGCGACCGCGACCGGCATCAGCACCGGGTAGCGACGACGCAGGACGAGGACACCGGCCGCCAGCAGGTACGCGCCGAGCCAGCCGTATCCCGCGGCGGTGAACTCCACGGCGGCGCACGCCGCGAAGCCGACCGGCAGCAGGGCATCCGGCCAGCGAATGGCTGTGCGCGGCGTCATGTCTCCTCCTGCCCGAGGCCGACAGTACGCCGAGGCCGGAGCCCGTCGCATCAAACCTCGGGTGGACGTGGAATCACACCCCGGCTGGACGCGCCCGCGCGGGGGCGACCCGAACACTCATGACATCGGCCTGATCTGGAGGACCCATGGACACCATCCGTGCCGGCGGCCTGTTCGCCGCCGCGACGGCGAGCGTGGTCGCACCCGTCGTCGCAGTCTCCTACCTGCACACGCCGGAGGGTCTCGAGTACCTCAGCCAGGGCACGATCGCGGCGTGGGCCGAGCCAGCCTCCGCCCTGCTCCGAGGGTGGTTGGACAGCCTCGGCGCCGAACGGCTCTACCTGCTGGCCTCCGAGGTACTGGCGGTGCTGTGGTCGATCAGCGTCGTCGTCTCGGTCCTCGCCTTCCGGCAGCGGCGACCGGTCCGGATCGAACGGATCTGGTGGTTGCTCACTCTGAGCGGCTACCTGTGGTTCACGCTGGGGCTCCTCGGCTTCTGCGCGATCGCGGAGGCTCTCGGTGTCGCCCACCCGGCGGCCAACCTCGCGTTCCTCGTCTTCATGGCGCCGGGACTGCTGATCAGTCTGATCGGTTCCACCGGGCTGGGTGTGGTCCTGCTGCGGCGAGGGGGACGGGCGCGCGCGTCCGCGTGGTTGCTCACCGCGGCGGTCCCGCTCTGGCTGGTCGCCAATCTCGTCCTCGGTCACAATTCGCTGGGACTGCTGCCGATCATGTGGGCCTGGGGCCTGACGCCTCGCCCCGGCCCTGCTCACTCCCGTTAGGAACATGTGTCTTGCGTGGAGCCTGTTACAACGAATGCGGCTGGGACCGCGTGACACGCCCGATCGGGGTGGAAGTGTCCTGCCAACCGTGATGTGTCCTGCCA
>JBDIAG010000455.1:0-4404 GCA_039812305.1 Actinomycetales bacterium
GGCCAGGCTTGGCCAGACGTGAGAGTCGCTCCGTGAAGTCCCGGTTATGGTCGTCCGGTTTCACAACTAGCATGACTCGGGTGTTGAGCACCGTAAGATGCCCGAGGAACGTGCTCAGCCGGACAAGGCCAGCCAAATCGTCGCCTAGGAAAGCGAGGTGTTGGTCGGTGTTGTCGAGGACCGGCACATCGCTGACCCACGGCGAGACCAGCCATAGTTCGGGGCTGGGGTCGCAGAGTTCGCCGACGAGCATTGGGACAAGTCCGTCGTCCAGTCGAAGGTTTTGGCGCGGACTGGTCCGAATCGTGCGGCGGAGTTCGGTCACTGTTCCGCCTCCAGCACCGTCACCTGAGCGGCGAGCCCGTCCATGGTGTGAAGCACCCGGCTCAGCCGCCCGTAGATACGCAACGGCCCCCGGTCGACGGGGATGACCGCGACCCGCCGCAACGCGGCACCGAAGGCGGCATGTGCCTCGGCGGGCGCACGCAGTTCTACGCCTTCGCCATCGGCCAATACGGCCCGATATCGGTCAATCCAGTCCGTTAGGGTGACGTCCAGCACCGGCAGCGGTCGTCGTACGGCTGCCTCCGCCAGCAGTCGGTCCAGGAATAGTCGCTCGACGTAGGGCTGCCAGTGGAGGAGTTGGCGGTTGCGGGATTCGTTGCCGCGTGGCCAGAGCAGGCTGAACACCTGGCCTGCGGGGAGGTTTACGTCAAGGCGACTTGCAGCGTACGCGATTACTCTGGCGTCGATTTCCACGCCGCTGCGAGCCTCAAGCTCATCCCAGGCGAGCAGCAGGCGGTGTACGTCGGTCACAGTCTCAGAGGTGCTGCCGTGGCGGAGGAACCGTGCGGCGACAGTGGCTACCGTGAGGTGCCGGGGCGGCCCGGCCAGTGTCGTCCAAGCCTCGCGAAAGCGGGTGAACGCAGCGTCCGCCTCGTGAGCGCCGGCGGCAGTCCGGATCTCGGCTAGCCCCACGGCCACGGCGCCGCCGGGATTCGCGATGGCTTCGCGGAGCAAGTGACGCACCGAGCGGTCCACCTCCTCGTAGTCTGAGGGGCCGAGGGCGTCGCCTACCATCTGCCAGAACCGGCGGAAGTCCCGTGAGTAGGTCGCATGCAACTGTTCGATGAGCCCGAGCCCGCCGCTGGATGTCTCGGTAAGAAAGACCCGAAAGCCTGTACAAGTCGATTGGACGTCGACTACGAGGTCGAGGTCGTGCGCGTCGGGTACCGCACGGGTGGCCGCGGTCCGGATGGCCGCCGCCAGCGTGTCGGCGTACGTGCGCTCCGCCAGCGACCAACTCAGTGCCTCCGGCTCGGTCGCGAACAGCACTCGTGCGTGTCGTTCGATCGCGTCGCGGACGCTGTGCATGCTCGTCAGGTCTTGCAGCACGTCCGCTAGCCGGTCCTGCGCACCGGAGGCTGATGGGGAATCTGGGTCCATCGCCCGGTAGAGTACGCCGAATATGGTGCGCAAGTCTGCGGCCCAGGCTCCGCCGGAGAGCTTTTGGAAGATGTCACGCTCGGTATCAACTGCCGCGCTGACGCCGCACGCAGTGAGGTAGAGCGTCGACAGCCAGTCCCGCTGGAAGGTGTTCGTCAGCGGCGCCAGTGCCGCGTCCTGCTCGACGAGGGCGCGGAAGGCGAAGGTGCGCCAGTGGGGTGAGCGCAGGTGTGCGACGACGGCCGGGTTGCTCCGGTCTAGAGGTCGTACATCGACGGAGAATCCATCCACGATTAGTGCGAAGCCGAGAGCGGCGTCCGAGCCATCGATGGCGTACCGGGTCCGGGTCCGGGTCCGGCTTCCATCCCGGCGGAGCGTCTCGCCGGTCGAGCCGGAGGTCATCCGCCGGACCTCCACCGGGGTCCCGGTGACGTGCATCGCGAAGCGGGCGTCGTCGACCAGATTCGGCCATGCGCCGTCCTGCGGCAAGGGGGTGGCGACGTCCTCGGAGGACAGGACGAAGTCTGAATGCCACGTTGGCGCCGCGTTACTTGAGTCCCTGATCTCGGGGCCGGGTGATGTAAGGGCCAATTCCATAGGATGGACGACCTCGAAATCTCGTCCGTTCGCGCTCCATGTGCCCAGCCGACGGCCGCGCCGTACAACCGTGTGCAACTCGATCACTTCGCTTGGCGGTGGCTCAATCCAGCTGCGGTCCTCGTCCCGGCGGATGCCGAACCGCTGGCTCACCCGGCCAGGCGCGGTCTCCCGCAGGGCGCTGAGGATGGCCATTCGGTTGTCGACATCGCTGTTGAACGGGAGGCACAGTTCAACGTCGGGCACGTCGAGCGGATGGAAGAGCGTTCGGGTCATGAACTCGGGGAGGATCTCTCCCTTAGCCGACTCCGGGCCGTCCACTGTACGCCACTCCGCAGTGAGTCGCCGTGTGGCCGTGGGGGCGACGGCCAGAAGCAGGGAGCGGGGTTCCTCCCAGAGCAGAGCCTGTGCCTCAGCGGGCGGCACATCGAGTGTGCGTTCCAGAAATACGGCAAGGTCGTCCTGCCGATCGGCGGACGTCAGCAGGTCGGTCAGCACGGCTAGCAGTGGCTCGGCTCCGGCCACTGGCCCGGGCGACGCCGGCGCTTTGAGCACCTCACGAGCGTTGATCCAGCGGTCGCTTCTCCGGGAGGCCTCTCGTGACAGCCAGTCCAGCAGGCAGTGCGCGGCCTGCATCTTCAATACGAACCGGTTATGCACAGGCAGTCGCCGCGCTGGCACTTCAGGATAGAGCAGTTGTTCGTAGGTCTGGTATGCGAAACGGTCCCGCCCGTAGTCCGACAGCACGACGACGGTCCACGGTCGCATTCGTGGCGAGCGACCGGCTCGGCCGCGGCGCTGGATGAAAGCCGCAGGGTCGCGCGGGGCTTTGTGCTGCAGAACCATCCCGACCCGGGAATCATTGAAGCCGACCTCGAGCGATGACGTTGCGACGATGAGATCGGCGATCGTGTCGACGCCGGTGTCTTGCGAGGTAGTACGGCCTACCCGCAACGCTCCCTCGGTGAGGGTGCCGGTGAGCGGGTGCCCGATCTCTGTGGCCAAGGTCCAAAGTTGGGCGTCCCGGTATCGGTCGAACGTCAGAGTGCCGCCTCCGGCGATGAACTGCGGGCTGCGCAACTGCGCGAGTACAGGGCGTCGGGACGGTCCTGGCCGCGCGCGTCGGCTCTGTCCACCCTCCGCATCCCTGAGATCGTCGTAGAGGCGATTTGTGACATCGAGGTCGTCCGTGAAGAGGAAGCCGGAGGACCCGAAGGTGCCGTCGCCGCCGGGCGGGTCGAGCAGTCGGCCCATCAGCATGGCCGTTTGCAGCGTGGTTGATAGGAGGCTGGCCCCGGACACGGGGTCGCCGCGCAGCACCACCGTGTACTCGCGGCCAACGGGGTTCATATGTTGTTCGGCCGGGGACACGTACTCGACGGCCGCCTCGTGCAGGCCTGTGAAGGTGGCGAAGAAAGGGACGGCGTCGCGCAGCGTGGCGGACAAGCCCACGAAGGTCGGCGCCGGCATCCGCCGGGCTCTCAACGCGCGCCGCCAGCGGCGCAGCATAAGTGCCACCTGGGCCCCGTGAACGCCCGCGTAGGTGTGCACCTCGTCGAGCAGCACTAGTCGCGGTGCCGTTCTACCGGTCCATGCGAGCAGGCCGCCCTCGTGGCGGTCGGTCGCGCTCTTGCTTAGCATCTCAGTAGTGCTGAACAGAATGTCCACCGGCCGAGAGACCATCGCGTCTCGGGTGAGGGCAATGATGTCGTCGCCGAGTACGAGCCGACAGGACAGGCAGTACAGGCGCTCAATGCCGGCGTTCCGGTCGCTCGTTTGCCAGATGAGGTCACCGTTGCATTCCTCGACCGGGCAAGGGAAGTAGGGGCAGAGCGCGCCCCCGGGGATTGGTTTCCAAGATGTGCTGTTCTGCGTGAAGCGCCAGTCGCGGGCCCTGCGCGGCGTGTCGCCGTACAGCAGGCCGATCCGCGGTGCGCGTGAGCCGTCGCCCCGCAGCGCCGATCGCATGCGCAGGGCGACCGCCACACCCTCTCTGGCCTGGTCGCGGAGCAGTTCCTTGCGTGGGTAAAGGGCGAGCACGTCGACGTGTTGGCTGCCCGTGCGGAGCGAAGGACCAAGAGTGAGTAGCGCGGGCAGGTAGAAGGCGAGCGTCTTGCCGCTGCCGGTACCAGCGCCGACGACGACGCCACGACCGCGTGGTTCGGCAACTGCGAAGAGGACGGCCTCGGTGGCGGTGACTTGGAACTCGGACAAATTGCGGCCGTCGATCATCGCCTCGGCGATTCTGGTGTGCTCGGTGGACCACCGCCCCGACTGAGATAGTCGGCTGACGACCTCCTGCGGCGAGAGGTTCCGCGTCGGGTATCGGCGAGGACCGACGTGAAGCCGGTAATCGCCGAC
>JBDIAG010000456.1:0-4373 GCA_039812305.1 Actinomycetales bacterium
CGGACCACACGAGGAACAGCATGGCGGCAATGATGCCGCCATGGGCGACGAAGAAGTAGGCAGTTGGATACGACCAGGCGGGCGCCCAGAGTTCGGGTGTGACGACGGCCATGCCGACGCACTCCTTCCGTACCGCGGCCGGTCTCCGGCGGCAGTACTCACTCGGTTCCCGGTGCCCGCCTTGAGCACCGCCTGGCGCCCCCACCTGACCCCACCGGAAATCCCGGACCTCGGGGCCCGGCCCGACTCGGCTGCATCACCGGCCCGGTCGAAAGCCAACCGGACCCCGGAGCAGCCTCCCGGACTCATCGTCCGGGTGCGTCGGCGCGAGGGCGCGCGAATTCGACCGCGTGGGCGGTCGTCCGATAAGGGTAACGCACGCCGCGGCCCGCTCATGCCGCGCAAGGCTCCGGCACCGCCTGCGCTGCCGCGGACGACGTCGCCGGCGACGGGACGTTCCGGGACGTCCGCGTGACTCAGGCGCTCTCGCATCGTGACCGCGCGAGCCCGGACGCTCGTTTCGGACCGCCACCCGCAGAAACGGGGTTCCGGATAGCGCACGAGGCGGCGGACCGCACGACCGACCGGGCGCGGTCGGGCGGCCCGGCACCTACGATGACGGATGTGACCGAGCTACCAGCCATGCCCGAGGAGTTCGAGACGGCACTGTGCGTGGTGGCGCATCCGGACGACATCGAGTACGGCACCTCGGCGGCCGTGGCGAAGTGGACGGCAGCCGGCAAGACCGTCACGTACTTCCTGCTGACACGCGGCGAGGCCGGCATCGACACGATCGCGCCGGCGCAGGCCGGGCCCCTGCGGGAGGCCGAACAGCGCGAAGCCGGGCGCCGCGTCGGGGTCGACGTCGTCGACTTCGGCACGCACCCGGACGGCGTGATCGAGTACGGTCCGCCGCTACGACGCGATATCGCCCGGGAGATCCGCCGGCGGCAGCCGGACCTCGTGGTGATTCCGAGTTCGGACGAGCGATTCCCCGGCGGCCAGCGCAACCAGCCCGACCACATAGCCGTCGGCCGGGCCAGCATGGACGCCGTCGGCGACGCCGGCAACCGATGGATCTTCCCCGAGCTGCTGGTCGAGGGATTTCAGCCCTGGCACGTGCCGCGGGTCGCCATCGTCGCCGGCCTCACCCCCACCCATGCGGTGGACGTCTCCGCCCATGTCGACGATGCCGTCGCCTCGCTGGAGGCGCATGCGGAGTACAACTCCGCTCTACCGGCCGACTTCCCACAACCGCGCGCGCTCGTCGAGATGATCCTGGGTCAGGGCGGGAAGGCCGCCGGCCTCGAATTCGCCCTGACGGTGGAGTACATCGAGCGGTGATCCCGCCCGCTGCCGAGCACGCCCCGATCAGGGGTCCAAGACCCGATCTGTCGACCCCGCGCGCTGACCGGTTGTGAGCGGCGTATCCGGCGATCGCCGGCCGGCCGGCGGATAGCCCCCACGTCGGCATCGTCCCGGCACGTCGGCTTCGCCCCGGCCACCTTCAGAGGCGGCGCAGGCGCGACAGCGCCTCGTCGAGGACGTCCTCCCGCTTGCAGAAGGCAAAGCGGACGTAGGTGCGGAGTGGTTCCGGATCCTCGCAGAAGACCCGGGCCGGGATTCCGACGACACCGACCCTCTCCGGCAGGCTGAGGCAGAAGTCCAGCCCGTCGGTCGCTCCGAACGGGGCGGCATCGGCCAGCAGGAAGTAGCCGGATTCGGCGTCGAGGACGTGGAAGCCGACGTCGGTCAGGCCGTCGCGCAGGAGGTCCCGCCGGCGGGCCAGCTCCTTGGCCTGCTGCTCGAACTCGGCTCGCGGCAGGCGGAGACCGGTCGCCACGGCGGGTTGAAAGGGCCCGGAGCCGACGAACGTGAGGAACTGCTTCACCGTGGTCAGCGCACCGATGAGGTCCGCCGGCCCACTCACCCAGCCGACCTTCCACCCGGTGACCGAGAAGGTCTTGCCCGCCGATCCGATGGTCAGCGTGCGTTCGGCCATGCCGGGCAGGGTTGCGATCGGAATGTGCTGCCGGGAGTCGAAGACCAGGTGCTCATACACCTCGTCCGACACCACGACGGCGTCGTGACGGACGGCCAGCTCCGCCACCATGGTCAGCTCGGCACGGGTCAGCACGCGGCCGGTGGGATTGTGCGGAGTGTTCAGCAGGATGACGCGCGTGCGCTCGGAGAACGCCGCCTCGAACACCTCGCGGCGGAGCGCGAAGTCCGGCGGCACCAACGGGACGTGCCGGGCGATGCCGCCGGCGAGGGCGATGGTGGCGTCATAGGAGTCGTAGGTGGGATCGAGCACGACGACCTCGTCGCCCGGTTCGCACAAGGCCAGGATGCTGGCGGCGATCGCCTCGGTGGCACCGACCGTGACCAGCACGTCGGTGTCGGGATCCACCTCGAGGTCGTACCGATCGCGCTGGTGGTCGGCGATGGCCTGGCGCAACTCCGGGACCCCACGACCCGGCGGGTACTGATTGCGACCGGCCCGGATCGCCTCGACCGCGGCGTCGAGAACGACGCCCGGCCCGGGATAGTCCGGAAAGCCCTGGCCGAGATTCACCGAGTTCGTGCGCGTGGCCAGTGCGGACATCTCAGCGAAGATGGTCGTTCCGAAGCGACGCATCCGTTGCACCAGTGCGTGATCCATGGACGCAAGCCTGGCACGCCCGGTGTGGCCGGGGACGGGGTGTATCGGCCCGAGACGGCACAGCATGAGCCCACGAGGGGCGAAACCCGTGCTCGTCGAGTTGTCCACAGGACGGCCGTCGCACGCTGGTTGTCCACAGCCGTCGCGAGGGTCTGGTGCCGGGGAGCGCCGTCGGTCACGGTGACGGGCATGTGGATCTCACCCCGTCTTCGCTCGCGGAACCGCGCACCTTCGTCCTGGCCGTTCATCGGGCCGCGCCGCTTTCACGCCCTCTGGCTGCTGGTGGTGCTGCTGATCCTGGTCATGGGTGTGCCCGCGGCCGGGCGAGCGATGACGGTCGATCGTGGTCCGGTGTCGTCCACCTGGTTCGAGGCGGCGCTGTCCGGGCAGCGCGGGCAGGACGTCGATCGGTTCGCGGGCGAGCCTGGGGGCACCGCCCGCGCCCCGCGCGGGATCCATCCGTCCGACGGGGCGAGTCCGTCAGACGATGTGGATCGGGGTGGAGAGCTCGCGGCCACCGCGGATGCCGATCCGGACGGAGGTCCCCCCGTCGAGGCGGAAGGGCGCCCGGTACCGGGGGCGGAGAGAACGGAGACGGGACGCGGCGGGGATCTCGACCGCACCGGCCGGTGGACCTGGCCGCTCACCCCCACCCCGACTGTCGTCCTCCCATTCCGGGCCCCGGTCGAGCGATGGTCGGCCGGCCATCGGGGCGTCGATCTGCGGCCCGCCGGCGCCCCTCCGTCGGCAGACGCTCCGGACCGCGAGGACGGTCATGTCGATCGGCTCGTGCTCGCTCCGGCCGATGGCGTCGTGGTCTTCGCGGGAACGGTCGTGGATCGCGGTGTGCTGTCGATCGACCACGCCGCCGGGCTGCGCAGTTCCTTCGAGCCGGTTCGCGCGCTCGTGCCGGTCGGCACTCTCGTCCGCCGGGGAACCCCGGTCGCCGTCATCGCCGAGGGCGGGCAGCACTGCGCGGGGTGCGTGCACTGGGGTGTGCGGCGTGCCGGGGAGTATCTGGACCCGCTGTCGCTGCTGATGCCCCGTCGCACCCCGGTGCTGTTGCCGTTGCGAAGGTAGCGGACGCCAGGGCCCGGCGAGTGGGAGACGGCGACGAACCGGCGGCACGACAGCACCGCGCGGGCGAGGGTGGCGACAGCCGACGGGCCACGGCAGATGGGTGGGCGGGCGCCCAGGGCGGCGTGGTCGAGCGTGCGCGGATCGTCAGCCGAACAGGATGATGAAGCCGAACCCGAGCGCCGCCGCAGCCAGACCGCCGAGGACGTTGACGACGAGGGTGCCGGTCAGCAGTCGCCAGGCTCGCGCCTCCACCATGGCGACCAGGTCCATCGCGAACGCGGCGAAGGCGGTGAACCCACCGCAGAAGCCGACGCCCGCCAAGGCGAACCCGCCCGGGGCCCCCGCCGATTCCAGGTCGGCCAGGGCGGCGACGACACCGAGCACGAAGGAGCCCACCACGTTGACGAGCAGCGTCGCCCAGTCGAAGAAGGGACCGCTGGATGTCCGTCGGCGCGCGGCGAACGCCTCGATGATCAGATATCTGCAGCCCGAACCCAGGCCACCACCGATCAGAACCAGGATCGCGGTGCCGAGAGTGCTCATGCGCCGGAAACCTCGGCCGGCCGCCTACCCCGGCCGGCGAAGAGACCGGCCGCGGCCGCCACGACGCAGGCGGCAACGGTTCCGATCA
>JBDIAG010000457.1:0-4364 GCA_039812305.1 Actinomycetales bacterium
GGCAACCGGCATCTCGGCCTGCGGATCGGCGCCGACGGCCCGCAGCAGGTCGTCGCGAAGCTCCTCGGGCAGTTTCGGGGCCGGCCAGGTCAGCGCCTCCCACAGATCGGGATGGCGGACCAGCACGTCGGTGAGGGCGCTGGAGGCGCCGAGCACGTCCAGGAGCCGTTCCCGCACGGTGGCCGGCGCCACCGATTCCGGCGACGTCGCTTCCGTCGACGTCGTGGACGGCCGTCTCGCCGGGGCGCGGGAGGTGCCGGCCCGGTTCGCCGGGGCGCGGGCCGCCGGGGACTGCGGTGGCCGGCCGGTCAACACCTGCCGCAGCGACGTGGCCACCTCGGGGGGAGCCGCCTCCATCAGCCGGATCAGCCCGAGCAGAGCCTGTTCGGGATCGGCGGTCTCGCCGAGCATCTCCAGCAGACCGGCGCCGCCCTCGCCCCGCACCAGGTCGGCGATGGCGGGATCGTCCAGCATCTTCGCCGCTCGGGCAGCCTCTTTGAAGCCCAGGCGCGCGAGATTGGCAGTGGGCGTCGTCACCCGTTGGACCACCATGACTACAGCACCGGCAGGTACCGGCTCACCTCCCACGGCGTGATCTGGTGACGGTACGCCTGCCATTCGTCCAGCTTGTTGCGCAGCACGAAGTCGAAGACCTCCTCGCCGAGCACCTCGGCCATGAAGTCACTCGTCTCCATCACCTTGATCGCCTGGTGCAGGCTGGACGGAAGCTCCTTGATGCCCAAGGCCTTTCGCTCCCGGCCGGTGAGTGCCCAGACGTCCTCCTCGGCTCCCTCGGGCAGCTCGTAGCCCTCCTGGATGCCGCGCAGGCCCGCCCCGAGCAGCACCGCGTAGGCGAGGTAGGGGTTGCAGGCCGCGTCCAGGCCCCGGTGCTCGACCCGCACCGACGCCGCCTTGCCCGGCTTGTACATCGGTACCCGCACGAGCGCGGAGCGGTTGTTGTGGCCCCAGCAGACGTAGCAGGGCGCCTCCCCGCCGCCCCACAGGCGCTTGAACGAGTTGACGTACTGGTTGGTGATGACCGTCATCTCGCCGGCGTGCCGCAGCAGCCCGGCCATGAACTGCCGGGCCGTCTTGGAGAGCTGGTACTTGTCCGAGGGGTCGTGGAACACGTTGGTGTCGCCCTCGAACAGCGACATGTGGGTGTGCATGGCCGAGCCGGGGTGCTCGGCGAACGGTTTGGGCATGAACGTCGCGTAGACGTCGCGTTCCAGCGCGACCTCCTTGACGACCGTCCGGAAGGTCATGATGTTGTCCGCCGTGGACAGCGCGTCGGCGTACCGCAGGTCGATCTCGTTCTGCCCCGGGCCGCCTTCGTGGTGGCTGAACTCCACCGAGATGCCCATCGCCTCCAGCACGGTGATCGCCGCCCGGCGGAAGTCGTGGCCGGCACCGTGCGGAACGTGGTCGAAGTAGCCGGCCGTGTCGATCGGATCCGGCATCCGGCCACCGCCGACCGTGCTTCCCTTGAGCAGGTAGAACTCGATCTCCGGATGCGTGTAGAAGGTCAGGCCCATCTCGGCCGCCTTCTCCATCGCCCGCTTCAGCACGTGCCGAGGGTCGGCCGAGGCGGGCTCGCCGTTGGTGTGGGTGACGTCGCAGAACATCCGGGCGGTGCCGATCGAGCCCTCCGCGTCGGCTCGCCAGGGCAGCGCCTGGAACGTGGACGGATCGGGCCGCAGCAGCATGTCGGCCTCGCTCACCCGCGCCAGACCCTCCACGGCGCTGCCGTCGAAGCCGATGCCCTCGTCGAAGGCCCCCTCCAGCTCGGCGGGTGCGATGGCGATCGACTTCAACGTTCCCAGCACGTCGGTGAACCAGAGCCGGATGAAGCGGATGTCGCGCTCTTCGATGGTGCGCAATACGAACTCTTGCTGGCGATCCACTCGCGCTTCCCTTCACTGGACCGGTCTGCGGACAAGCCTGCCAGACCCGCTGCCCGCGTGGGCAGGAACCTGGCCCTGTGGACGTCGCCGGCGGTGCGGCGCAGACGCTGACGATACAGTCGCGCACATGTCCCTCGCCTCCCGCTACGACGCTGTCATCATCGGCGGCGGCCACAACGGCCTGGCTGCGGCCGCCTACCTGGCTCGGGCCGGCCGCAGCGTGCTCGTTCTCGAGGCCCTCGACCACGTCGGCGGCGCGGCGGTCTCGACGCAGACGTTCGCCGGCGTCGACGCCCGGCTCTCCCGCTACTCCTACCTGGTCTCGCTGATGCCGCGTCGGATCATCGAGGAACTGGAACTGCCGATCACGCTGCGCCGGCGACGCTACGCCTCCTACACGCCGGTACCCGGCCACCGGGACGGCGTGGGCCTGCTCGTCGACAACGGCGATCCGGCCGCGACCGCGGCGAGTTTCGCCGAGGTCACCGGCGACCCCCGGGTGGTGGACGACTGGAACGCCTTCTACGCCCGGATCGCCCGGGCGGCCGAACGGATCTTCCCGACCCTGCTCGACCCGTTGCGCCCGGCCGCCCAGCTGCGCGGGCTGATCGACGACGAGGAGACGTCCAGACTGCTCTTCGACGAGCCGCTCGGTTTGAGCGTCCGTCGGCTCTTCCCGGACGAGACGGTCGCCGGCGTCGTGCTCACCGACTCGCTCATCGGCACCTTCGCCAGTGTGGACGATCCCGGTCTGGCGCAGAACATCTGCTTCCTCTACCACGTCATCGGCGGCGGTACCGGCGACTGGGACGTGCCCGTCGGCGGTATGGGCACGGTGAGCGCGGCTCTGGCCGACGCGGCCCGCCGGCACGGTGCGACGCTGCTGACGTCGGCCCGGGCGACGGCCCTGGATCCCGGCGACGAGCGGCGACCCGCCGAGGTCGAGTTCACCGACGGCGAGGGCCTGCGGCACCGGGTCGGAGCCGATCGCGTGCTGGCCGGCTGCGCGCCGGCCGCGCTGGCCGAGTTGCTGGGTTCCGCACCGGAGGCCGTGGAAGGCGCCCAGCTCAAGGTCAACATGGTGCTGTCGCGGCTGCCCCGGCTGCGGGAGGACGTCGATCCGGTGGCCGCCTTCTCGGGCACGTTCCACATCAACGAACGGCTCGGCCAGCTCGAGGACGCCTACCGCGCGGCGGCCGCCGGGCGTCTGCCCGATCTGCCGCCCTGCGAGATCTACTGCCACTCTTTGACGGATCCCTCGATCCTGGGCCCCGAGCTGCGCGAATCCGGAGCGGCGACGCTGACCATGTTCGCCCTGCACCTGCCGGCCCGGCTCTTCGCCGAGGACAACGACGGCACCCGGGATCGGGCGTTGCGCAACTGCCTGGCCTCGCTCGACAGCGTGCTGGCCGAGCCGATCGAGGACTGCCTGCTCACCGCCCCGGACGGAACGCCCTGCATCGAAGCGAAGACGCCTCTCGACGTCGCCGCCGATGTCGGGCTGCCCGGCGGGAACATCTTCCAGCGCCCCCTGCAATGGCCTTTCGCCGAGCAGCCGGCGGAGGCCGGGCGGTGGGGAGTCGAGACCGATCACCCGCGGGTTCTGCTCGCCGGCGCGGGCGCCCGCCGCGGCGGCGGGGTCAGCGCCATTCCCGGCCGGAACGCCGCGATGGCCGTTCTCGGGCTCTGACGCCGCCGCCGACGGGCCGGCGCGAGGTGGACGTCAGCCCCGGGAGGGGCCGCGGTTCCATTCCTCGTCCTCGCGATCCCACTGCTCGGTGCGCTCCCGGGCGGTCTCCAGCGCGTTCTCGGCCTCTTCCCGGGTCGGGTACGGACCCATCAGGTCCCTGCTGTCGCTCTGGTGGCCTTCCTCGACCTGCTTCGTCGCGATGTTGAACCAGAATTCGCCCATCGACGTTCTCGCTTTCATGACGCGTCCGCGGTGACTGCCTGCCGTCCCGATCGTGTCATCTTTGCGTGAGATGTGGTGACCCCACCGGCCGTCCGAGCAGACCCGACGGTTTCGGCTCTCCCGGATTGCCCCCATCCGGAGCTGTCTACAATGCCTTGCGTGACTCAAACCGTCCCGGAAACCGCCCCTCTCGGTCGACTCGTGCCGGGGGTGGTCAGCCCTCGGCGGCCCGTGCCGGCCGATATCGAACGGCCGGAGTACGTCGGGCGGTCGGGCCCGGCGCCCTTCACGGGTTCGGAGGTCAAGGACGCGGAGTGCATCGCGGCGATGCGCGTGGCCGGCAAGATCGCGGCGCAGGCGCTGGCCGAGGTCGGACGCAACGTCCGTCCGGGGGTCACCACCGACGAACTCGACCGGATCGGGCACGAATTCCTCTGCGACCACGGTGCTTACCCGTCGACGCTGGGCTATCGGGGCTTTCCCAAGTCGCTGTGCTCGTCGGTGACCGAGGTGGTCTGCCACGGCATCCCGGCTTCGACCGTGCTGGT
>JBDIAG010000458.1:0-4354 GCA_039812305.1 Actinomycetales bacterium
GGGTGTCTGGAGCCTGCCCTGGTCGTGGCCGGAACCCGGCAGCTACCGCGTGTTCGCGGACTTCGTCCCCGGCTCGGATCCGGACCTCGACGTGACCCTCACCAGCACCTTCGAGGTCGGTGGCGAGTACCGGCCGAGCGCCGCCCGGCCGACGTCGTCCGCCTCGGTGGACGGCTTCGACGTCGCTCTCTCCGGTGACCTGCAGGCCGGCGCGCACTCGACTCTCACGATCGAGGTCACGAAGGACGGCCGCCCGGTGACCACGCTGCAGCCGTACCTGGGGGCGTTCGGCCACCTGGTCGCGCTGCGCGAGGGAGATCTCGCCTACCTGCACGTCCACCCCGAGGGGGACGAGCCTGCGGCCGGTGACGTGTCGGGGCCGACGATCGAGTTCATGACCGAGGCGCCCACCGCGGGCCGGTACCTGCTGTATCTGGACTTCCAGGTGGACGACCAGGTGCACACCGCGAGCTTCGTCGTCGACGCGACCGCGCCCGGCCGGCCCAGCGCCGATCAGCCCAGCTCCGATCAGTCCAGTTCGGGCCAGCCCAGTTCCGATCAGCCCAGCTCCGGCGACGACGGTCACGGCCACAGCCACGACTGACCCACAGCCTGAATCACCCCAAGAACGAAGGAGAGGATCGCCATGTCGTCCCCGACCCGGCCCGACACGCTGGGACGCGACATCGAGCTGGAGATCGGCGGGATGACCTGCGCCTCCTGCGCCGCCCGGATCGAGAAGAAGCTGAACCGGCTCGAGGGCGTCGCGGCGACCGTCAACTACGCCACGGAGAAGGCGAAGGTGACCGCGCCGGCCGGCTACGATCCTCAGCTGCTCATCGACGAGGTCGTCAAGACCGGTTACACGGCAACGCTTCCCGCCCCGAAGCAGGCCGAGCCGGAGCCCGGGGCGGACGAGGCCGATCCCGAGCTGACCTCGCTGCGGCACCGGCTGATCGGCGCGATCGTGCTGGCCGTGCCGGTGATCGCGATGGCGATGATCCCGGCCTTGCAGTTCACCTACTGGCAGTGGGCGTCGCTGACGCTGGCCGCCCCGGTGATCGTCTGGGCGGCGTGGCCGTTCCACCGCGCCGCCTGGACGAACCTGCGGCACGGCGCGGCGACGATGGACACCCTGGTCTCCGTCGGCACTCTGTCGGCCTTCGTGTGGTCGCTGTACGCACTCTTCCTCGGGACGGCCGGCACGCCCGGCATGACCCACCCGTTCGAGCTGTCGGTCTCCCCCTCGGACGGCGCCGGCAACATCTACCTCGAGGTCGCCGCGGGCGTCACCATGTTCATCCTGGCCGGCCGCTACTTCGAGAAGCGTTCCAAGCGTCGGGCCGGCGCGGCCCTGCGCGCCCTGCTCGAGCTGGGGGCCAAGGACGTCGCCGTGCTGCGCGGGGGCGCGGAGGTCCGGATCCCGACCGACGAGCTCTCCGTCGGCGAGGAGTTCGTCGTCCGGCCGGGCGAGAAGATCGCCACCGACGGCGTGGTCGTCTCCGGCTCGTCCGCGGTTGACGCGTCCATGCTCACCGGCGAGTCCGTCCCGGTCGAGGTCGGCGAGGGCGACCAGGTGACCGGCGCGACCGTCAACGCGGGCGGCCGGTTGGTGGTGCGGGCGACCAGGGTCGGCACCGACACGCAACTGGCGCAGATGGCCAAGCTGGTCGAGGACGCGCAGTCCGGCAAGGCCGAGGTCCAGCGGCTGGCCGACCGGGTCTCCGGGGTCTTCGTCCCGATCGTTATCGCGATCGCCGCCGGAACCCTGGGTTTCTGGCTCGGCGCCGGTTTTCCGGCCGCGGCCGCGTTCACCGCCGCGGTCGCCGTGCTGATCATCGCCTGCCCGTGCGCGCTGGGCCTGGCCACGCCGACCGCGCTCCTGGTCGGCACCGGCCGCGGCGCGCAGCTCGGCATCCTGATCAAGGGCCCGGAGATCCTCGAGTCGACCCGCAAGGTCGACACGATCGTCCTGGACAAGACCGGCACGGTCACCACCGGCAGGATGACGCTGGCCGACGCGATCCCCGCGCCGGGTACGTCCCGGGAGGAGCTGCTGCGGCTGGCGGGCGCGCTGGAGAACGCGTCCGAGCATCCGATCGCGCAGGCGATCGCCAGGGGCGCGGCCGAGGAGGTGGGCGCGCTGCCCACGCCCGAGCGGTTCCAGAACCACGAGGGCCGGGGCGTCAGCGGGACGGTGGACGGGCACGCCGTCCTCGTCGGCCGGCCCACGTTGCTGGCCGAGTGGTCGCAGCATCTCGACGCCGGACTGAGCGAACGGAAGGCCCGCGCCGAGGCGGAGGGCCGGACGACCGTCCTGGCGGGGTGGGACGGGGCGGTGCGCGGTCTCCTCGTCGTCTCCGACCAGGTCAAGCCGACCAGTGGTGAGGCGGTCGGGCAGTTCACCTCACTCGGGCTCACCCCGATCCTGCTCACCGGCGACAACGCGGCGGTGGCGCAGCAGATCGCCGACGAGGTCGGGATCGAGACCGTCATCGCCGAGGTGCTCCCCCAGGACAAGGCGGACGTCATCTCCCGGCTCCAGTCGGAGGGCAAGGTGGTCGCCATGGTCGGCGACGGCGTCAACGACGCGGCCGCGCTCGCCCAGGCCGATCTCGGCCTGGCCATGGGCACCGGCACCGACGTCGCGATCGAGGCCTCCGACATCACCCTGGTGCGCGGCGACCTGCGCAGCGCGGCGGACGCGATCCGGCTCTCCCGCCGGACGCTGGCCACGATCAAGACCAACCTGTTCTGGGCCTTCGCCTACAACGTCGCGGCGATCCCGCTGGCGGCACTTGGCCTGCTGAACCCGATGCTCGCCGGAGCGGCGATGGCGTTCTCCAGCGTCTTCGTGGTCGGGAACAGCCTTCGCCTGCGCTCGTTCTCCAGCCGTGCCGGGCAGGAGTCCGGCGCGACGGCGCGCACTACATTGACCGAAACAGCTGCGTGAAGCCCCCAGGAGCGACGATGGCCGATCACCCCACCCACGGCTACATCAACGACAAGGACAAGTACCTCGCCCGGCTCAAACGGATCGAGGGACAGGCCCGCGGCATCCACCGGATGGTCGACGAGGACCAGTACTGCATCGACATCCTGACCCAGATCAGCGCGCTCACCTCCGCCCTGGAGAACGTCGCCCTCGGCCTGCTCAATGATCATCTGCGGCACTGCGTCGTCGATGCCGCCAAGACCGGTGGGCCGGAGGCCGAGGCGAAGATCAAGGAGGCCTCCGACGCCATCACCCGCCTGGTCAAGTCCTGAGCGGGCCCCTGGTGTCCGCGTTCTGTCACCGCGTGCCCGGATATCGGCTCGGTGGGACAGCACGCGGCCGGGTCACAGCCGGCGGGTGCGCTTCATGTAGGCCTTGAGATCGGCGTAGGTGCCGTCGGAGTCGGCGAAGGTGACCACGTTGCGGGCGACGTCGAACCAGCCGCCGGTCGACGGCCGCACCTCGCGGGCACTGCTGGTCAGGTCCGCCATCGAGATCATCCGGGCCTGGCCGCTGCGGACGCTGTCCATCATCGCCTTCTCCGCCGCGGACTCGCAGATGTGAGCCAGGTCCGCGCCGGAGTAGCCGTCGGTCAGCTTGGCCAGTCTCTGCACGTCGACGCCCGCGACCGGGCGGGTCTTGAGGTGGTGGCGCAGGATCGCCTGCCGCGCCGCCTCGTCCGGCGGCAGCACGAGCAGGGTGCGGTCGAGCCGGCCCGGGCGCCGTAGCGCCGGATCGATGTCCCAGGGCTGGTTGGTGGCGGCGAGTACGAAGACCCCCTCGTTGACCGAGTCGACCCCGTCGAGTTCGGCCAGCAGCTGGTTGACCGTGCCTCGCATCGCGCCCTGCCGGGTCTGGGATCGCTTCTGGCCCAGGGCGTCCAGCTCGTCGAGGAAGAGCACGACCGGCGCCTCGCGGCGGGCCAGCACGAAGAGCTCGTGGATGTTCTTCTCCGAGTTGCCGATCCACATGTCGAGGATGTCGGACAGGCCGACCGAGATGAACTTGGCACCCATCTCACCGGCCACCGCACGGGCGACGAACGTCTTGCCGCAGCCCGGCGGACCGTAGAGCAGCAGCCCGCCGCGCAGGCTCTTCCCGTACATCTTGCGCAGTTCCGGGTTGCGCAGCGGCGCGAGGAAGGAGATCTCGAGGCGCTCCTTGACCTCCTGCATGCCGCCGACGTCGGCGAGCTTGAGATCGGCTCGCTCGACGTCCCACGCCGACACGCTGGGATCGGGGCCCTCGTCGCCGACGAACATCGGCTCGGCGATGTCACCGAGCTGGCTCTCCGCCGCGTGCCAGTCGAAACCGGGTTGCGAGGCGTGTTCAGCGAGGCGGTGGCGGTCAGTGGATCCC
>JBDIAG010000459.1:0-4350 GCA_039812305.1 Actinomycetales bacterium
CATGGCCGGCGACACCAGCAGCCAGCCGATCGCCAGGAGCAGCGCGATCGGCGCCACCCTCGGTGGATGGATCGTGCGGCGAACCATCACCACCAGCGCGATCAGGACCAGCGGGAAGCCGACGAGGGCGATCACCCGGCCGGTGCCGGCGGGCATCGGGTGGCCGATCTTGGACACCACGGCCGGCATCACCGCCACCACGACGAACGGCAGTGCCGCCACCAGGGCCAGCACCACCAGGAGGAAGCCGCGGGACTCGGGCACCACCTTGCTGCGGCTGGCTCTCGGGGTGAGCGCGACCAGCATCAGGTATCCGGCCACCGCCACGATCCCGATCACCCCGACCCACAACGAGGGGCGGATCACGGCGTTGCCGGCGATCTCGGTACCGAGGATCTGCGGAACGAGCCAGATCGAGCCGTAGCCGAGATCGGCCTTCCAGAGCTGACCGAAGTAGGCCTGCCAGCCGGCCCAGGAGAGCAAGGCCACCGGCAGGTTGACGGCCAACCAGCCGAGCAGAGCCGCCACCGCGAACGGCCCGGCAGCCGCAAGCCGGCCTCGCCGGGCGGCCACCAGCAGCACCGCGATCAGCAACACCACTTCGACCGGACGGACGGCCACCGCCAGGCCCAACATCACCCCGCCGAGCCGTTCGCGCCGGCGGGCGAAGCAGGCCAGCCCGACCATCCCGAGCGCGACCGAGAGCAGGTCGAGGCTGAGCAGCCCGCTGAAGACGACAACCGGGGAGGCGGCGACCATCGCGCCGTCCCACGCGCGGCGGCCGGCGAGCAGACCCACGCAGATCACCGTCACAACCAGGCAGGCGGTCATCAGCACGGAGGCGACGTCGAAGACCCACCGCAGTTCGGTCGACCCACCCGGAGTGAGCCAGCGCAACAGCAAGAGCACGCCGCCGGTGCCCACGGGTTGGGTCAGGTACCCGCTCGGCCCGGCCTGGAGAAAGGGCACCACGCCGGTGGTGAGACCACCCGAGCTGTACACCGCGGGGATGTCGGAGTAGCAGAGGTGGGTGAACTGGAACGGCGCCCGCCAGAGGATGCTGCGGCAATGGTTGCCGAGGAAGAGCGCCGCCAGCATCGTCAGGCTCGCGAAGAACGTGGACGCCACGAGGGCCCGCCGGGCCCAGCTCTCCAGGTCGGGTGCCGCCCGGTAGCGACCGACCGGGCCGCCGGCCACCTCACTGAGGGCACCGATCAGCGGATCGTCCCGGCTGGGACTGACGACCCGGGCCCGACCGTCCAGATCGCTCAGCGCGGAAGCCGGCTGATCAGTCATCCTCAGCCGTCACCGGCCGGCTGGTTGTTGGGAGCGGCACCCGCGCCTTGGCCGTTGCCCGCACCCCCGCCCGCGCCGCCACCGGCTCCCGCGCCCCCACCGGCACCTGCACCGGGTTCCTGGCCGCCGCCGTCTTGCTGACCGCCGCCCTCCTGACCGCCTTGCCCGCCACCCGCGCCCGGATCGGTGGCCGACGTCGGAGCGGAGGTCGGTTCGGCGGTCTGGGTCGGTTCCTCGGTGGCGGTCTCGGTCGCGGTTCGGGTCGAACCGGTCCTGGTGGACGTCGACGTCCGGGTCGATTTGCGGGTCGACGTGCCGGCCTCGGCCCGTCCCGTCGTCTTCCCGACGTTGGCCGGGGCCGGGAATCGCTCGACATCCTCCCCGCGCAGGGCGTCACGCATGTAGCTGGTCCACATCCGCACCGGGTATGACCCACCGGTGATCTCCCCGCGGCCGCCGAAACCGGTGATCTTGATGGGATTGCCGTCCTCGTCGGTGTTGAACATCGTCACCGCGGTGGCGAGCTGCGGTGTGTATCCGACGAACCACGCGGACATGTTGTCGCTGGACGTACCCGTCTTGCCCGCGGCCGGCCGGCCCAATCCAGAGGCGGGCCTTCCCGATCCGCTGAGCACGACCTGCCGTAGGGCGTACGTGGTATCGGCCATGACGTCCTCCTCGAACACCCGTTCACCGTCGGTGGGGCCGGTGTAGACGGTCTGCTTGCCCTTCGTGGCCGTCTGGACGATGTGGGCGGTGTGCCGTTCGCCCTGCGCCGCGAAGGTCGCATAGGCATTGGCCATGTCGACCGCGTGCGGTGACGCCGAGCCCAGGACGTTGCCGAGATAGTCGTTGAGACCGGCCGTGTCCGCGGGGAGCCCGGCCCGCACCGCGACATCGCGCGTCTTGGCCGGCCCGACCCGCTGGTTGAGGGCGACGTAGACGGTGTTCACCGAGTTCGCCGTGGCGGTCAGCAGGTTGATCCGGCCGTAGGAGGCGCCGCCGAAGTTCTGGATCGGTTTGCTGGTGCCCTTGAACCTGACCCCCGACGCGCCGTTGAAGGTCGAGCGCAGACTGATCCCGTTCTCGAGGCCGGCGACCAGCGCGAAAGGCTTGAACGTCGACCCCGCCTGGACAATGGCCTGGGTCGCGGCGTTCTGCTGCACCTTCAGATAGTCCTCACCCCCGTACATCGCCACGATCGCGCCGCTGCTGGGATCGACCGAGACGAGCGCGGCACGCAGACCCTCGGGCCGTCCGCGGGTGGGGAACACCGACGGATCCTCCATCATCTCGACGGCCGCTTCCTGCTTGTCCTTGTCGATGGTGGTGACGATCCGCAGGCCACCGCCATCGATGTCCTGGTCGGTGAGCTTGGCGCCGCGCAACTCTCGCCGCACCTCGGCGAGGAGGTAGCCGTTCGTGCCGGCGTAGACGTTCTTCTGCTTCTCCTGCTCCGGAGCCTCCGGCAGTTGCCACTGCGCCGCCTCGTCCGGGCCGATCTTGCCGGCCTTGACCAGGCCCTGCACGACGTACTCGAAGCGTTCCTCTGCCTTGGCCTTGTTGACCGCCGGATCCCAGTTGGTGGGGTTGGGGATGACCGCCGCCAGCAGCGCACCCTCCTGCGGGGTGAGGTCCTTGGCGTCCTTCCCGAAGTAGGCCTGGGCCGCAGTCTGAACGCCGTAGGCGCCTCGCCCGAAATAGATCGTATTGAGGTAGTTCGTCAGGATCTTGTCCTTCGACTGCTGCTGGTCGATCTTGATCGCCAGCACCGCTTCCTTCGCCTTGCGGGTGTAGGTGCGATCAGCCTCGAGGTAGTAATTCTTGACGTACTGCTGCGTGATGGTCGACCCACCCTGTGTGGAGTCGCCGCGAAGGTTGGACCAGAACGCCCGAGCGATGCCGCGGGGGGAGACACCGCGGTTCTCGTAGAAGGAGCGGTCTTCGGCGGCCACCGTGGCGTCCTTCATCGACTGGGGGATGTCCGCGCTGCTCACCGCCATCCGGTTCTGCGCCGCGAACTTACCCATCTCGGTCTGACCGTCGGAGTAGTAGACGATGCTCGTCTCCGCGGCCGCGAACTGGTTCGGCGAGGGCACCCGGATGAGGAGGTAGGCCGCCCCGAACAGGACGACGATCGCGAGGACACCGGCGACGATCAGGCCCAGGACCTGCCGCCCGGACGGGATGAACCTGGCGACTCCGGTGCGCTCCGACCGCGGATAGTCGATCCTCCGGCGGGCGGAGGGCAGCACGTTGCGGGCGTTGCTGAGGCCGGCCGCGGCGCGGCGGGGGCCGCTGGAACGCGGGTCGGGCTTGGGGTTCTTGGCCACCGGGCACATCTTCCTGACCTTGGGGACAACGCGAACCCCAGTATGCGTGGTGGCCCTGACAATCGGCCCGCTGACCGGCCGCCACCGCCCCGCGTCACCGGAAAGGGTGCGCGTTCGAGACGGCTTCCCGGTGGATCTCAGCTCCCTCGATACGTGGAATAGGCGAACGGCGAGAGAAGGAGCGGTACGTGGTAGTGCGGAGTCCCGTCCGTCGACGGTTCCACGCCGACAGTCACCGTCACGCTCGGATAGAACGTCGCCTGGCCGAGCCGGGCGTAGTACTCGCCGGTCTCGAAGGTCAGGTGGTACGTGCCCGGAGGGAGGACGTCGCGACCGAACGTGCCGATCCGGCCGTCGTGGTCGGTCTGTCCGACGGCGAGGAGCTCGTGCGCCGAGTCCTCCAGCCGGACGGTGACGCCGCTGGCGGGCAGGCCCCGGGATCCGTCGAGGACGTGGGTCGTGATCTGGCTCATCCGAGGCAGGCTAGAAGGGCCGCGCCGGGCCGTCGTTTCGGCGGTGTAACGACTGCGTAACGCCGGGTGGGTGCTGTGGCGACTCCGATCCGCCCTCTGGCGGCGATTTACGCCTATCGTGCTGGGAACACGCCCAGAACCGCCCACGATGACGCTACCGAGAGCGAGCCCTTGTGACGTCCTGGCCTCACCATGCGATCTGGTGGCATGTCTATCCGTTGGGATTCGTCGGCGCCTTCCCGGCGACC
>JBDIAG010000460.1:0-4350 GCA_039812305.1 Actinomycetales bacterium
CAGGTAGCCGGGCACCTTGTCGAGCGAGACCCGCTCCTGCGCCATCGTGTCCCGTTCGCGGATGGTCACCGCCTGATCCGTGAGCGTGTCGAAGTCGACGGTGACACAGAACGGGGTGCCGATCTCGTCCTGACGCCGGTAGCGCTTGCCGATCGCCTGGGCATCGTCGAAGTCGACGTTCCAGCTCTGCCGCAAGGTCGCGGCCAGGTCGCGAGCCATCGGGGAGAGATCGGCGTTGCGGGAGAGCGGCAGCACCGCGACCTTCACCGGGGCCAGCCGCGGGTCGAGCCGGAGCACGACCCGGGTGTCCACTCCGCCCTTGGCGTTCGGGGCCTGGTCCTCGGCGTAGGCGTCGATGAGGAAGGCCATCAGCGACCGGGTCAGACCGGCGGCCGGCTCGATGACGTAGGGCGTCCAGCGCTCACCGGTCTCCTGCTCCAGGTACGACAGGTCGCGACCGGAATGCTGGGAGTGGGTGGTGAGGTCGAAGTCGGTGCGGTTGGCGATACCTTCCAGCTCGCCCCACTCCGAGCCGGCGAACCGGAACCGGTATTCGATGTCCACGGTCCGCTTGGCATAGTGCGACAGCTTCTCCTGCGGATGCTCGTAATGGCGCAGGTTCTCCGGGTCGATGCCGAGATCGGTGTACCACTGGGTCCGGGTGTCGATCCAGTACTGGTGCCACTCCTCGTCGGTGCCCGGCTTGACGAAGAACTCCATCTCCATCTGCTCGAACTCGCGGGTGCGGAAGATGAAGTTGCCCGGCGTGATCTCGTTGCGGAAGGACTTGCCGATCTGGCCGATGCCGAACGGGACCTTGCGCCGCGACGTCTCCTTGACGTTGAGGAAGTTGACGAAGATGCCCTGGGCCGTCTCGGGGCGCAGATAGTGCAGGCCCGCCTCGTCCTCGACCGGGCCGAGATAGGTCTTCAGCATCATGTTGAAGTCACGAGGCTCGGTCCACTGGCCGCGGTTGCCGCAGTTGGGGCAGGCGATGGTCTCCAGCGAGATCGAATCCGGGTCGTCGATGCCCTTCTTCTCGGCCACCGCCTCCTGCAGCTGGTCGGCCCGGAACCGCTTGTGGCAGCTCTGGCACTCGGTGAGCGGGTCGTTGAAGGCACCCACGTGGCCCGAGGCCACCCAGACCTGGCGCGGCAGGATGACGCTGGAGTCGAGGCCGACGACGTCGTCCCGCGACTGCACGACCGTGCGCCACCACTGGCGCTTGATGTTCTCCTTGACCTCGACCCCCAGTGGCCCGTAATCCCACGCGGAGCGGGTGCCGCCGTAGATTTCACCGCAGGGGTACACGAACCCCCGGCGCTTACAGAGACTGATGACCTTGTCGAGGGTGGTCTGCGCGGCCACGATTGGCTCTCCATCCGGCTGGGTGTCGGGGCCCGGAAAGCCTACCGGCAGGTCACCTCCGGCTCCGAATCGATTCGGGCCCGGAATTCCGGCGGCCACGCCGCCAGATCCGAGCTACTGAGAGCGACTGTCAGTAGGGCGATGGCGGGCCGGTCCGGTCCGGCTCAGCCAGGTCGGTGCCGTGACGCTGGACGGGCCCGCCCGGCTCGGCCCGCAGCACCTCGGCGAAGGCGCTGGGCTCGTCGAGGCAGCGCAGCAGCAGGGGGTAGGACGCCAGTTTCACCTCCGGCGAGGACATCGCCCGGCGGTAGTCACCGACCCTCGCCCAGGTGGTGATCAGCAGGTAGCGCTCCGGCTCGTCCAAGCACCGCAGAAACCGCGCCCCCTCGCAACCATCACAACGGACGAAGGCGTCGACGGCCGTGGCGGCCAACTCCACCAGCTCCACGGCCTGCTGGGGCGGGGCCGCGAACGCGACGATGCTCTGCACCGCGCCAGTCTGTCAGCCGGTGAGCAGACCCGTCCGCCGGGGACTGGCGATCGACTCGCGCCAGATCACCTCGGTGGAGAGCATGTGGCGCTTCTGTTTCGCCCCCTTGCCGGCCAGCCGCCGCAACAGGACCTCCGCCGCACGAGCACCCATTCGATAGGACGGTCTGCGCGCGGCCGTGATGGCCGGCGTGGTGACGCTCATCCAGCGCGCGTCGTCCAGGCTGGCCACCGAGACGTCCTCCGGGATCCGCCATCCACCGGCCCGCAAGGCGTCGACGGCGGTGAGCACGATCTCGCTGTAGGACCCCATCAGCGCGGTGGGCGGACGTTCGGCGCGCATCGCCGAGGTGACCACGTCCCGGGTGCGGTCCTGGGACATCGCGCCGGTGAACAGTCGGTACTCGATCCCGCACTCGTGGGCCGCGTCCCGCAGCGCTCGGATCCGCTCGGCGATGGGCGAGATCGGTGATGCCTGGTGGGATTCGATCTCTTCCGCCGAACGACTTGTCGCAGCCACCAGGCAGACCTCCCGGTGCCCCGCCTCGGCGAACCGACGCACGATCTGGATCGTCGCGGCGTAGTCGTCGGCGCCCACCCAGTCGCACACCAATCCGGGCAGACTGCGGTCCAGCAGCACCAGAGGACGTTGCATGTCCAGGGCGTCCTGAAGATGATCGACCGCCATCCCGGTCGACGAGGCCACGATCAATCCGTCGACCCGCTTGTCGAGCAGCGTGCCCAGCGCGGCCCGCTCGAGGTCGATCTTCTCGTCGGTGTTCACCAGGATGACGTCCATCCCATGCGCTTGGGCGACGTCGGAAACACCGCGGACCGCCCGGGAGAAATGCGGATTCTCGATATCGCTGACGACCACTCCGATCGTCTGTGAACGCCCCGAGCTGACGCTCCGGGCCAGGCTGTTGGCCCGGTACCCGAGAGCCTTGGCGGCCTCGAGCACCTTCTCCCGAAGCGCGGGATCCACCCGACCATAACCGCCCAGCGAGCGGGCGGCGGTCGAACGCGACACTCCCGCCGCGCGAGCGACGTCGAGCAGGGTGGCTTTCCCGACCGGCGTCGCCGGCGTGCTGTCCGCCGCAGTATTTATGGCCATTCTTCTCCTAGGTCTAGCGCGAGACACCGGTGTCCTGCTAGCTTGACGATCCGAGACACCGGTGTCCCGCCGATTTCCTTCCGTGCCAGATACCGGTATCCAGGCTAACCGAGGCTCCCTGCCTCGCTCGTGAGGTGGACCTACCTGCTCCACCTTGACCCGAGGAGCACATGCGCATATGACCGAGCACACCAAGTTGTGGGGTGGCCGATTCACGGGTGGTCCGGCGGCCACTCTGGAACGACTGTCCCGGTCGGACCCGCGATACTTCCGGCTCGCTCCCTACGACCTACAGGGCTCGCGGGCGCATGTCCGTGAGCTGCGGCGATCCGGAATCCTCGACGAGGCGGAGCTGGCCTCGTTCCTGGCGGTCATCGACGAGGTCTCCGCCGGCGTCGCCGACGGCAGCATCGCCGCCGACGAGGCGGACGAGGACGTGCATACGTTCCTGGAGCGGGTCATCGTGGCCCGGCTCGGCCCGATGGGTGGGAAGATCCGGGCCGGACGGTCCCGCAACGATCAGGCCGCCAACGATCTGCGCCTGTACATGCGCGATCAGGTGCGGACGGTCGCGGCCCACGTCGCCGACCTGGCAAGCGCGCTGGCCGACCAGGCGGAGCTGCACCTGCAGACTCCGGCTCCCGGCTTCACCCACCTGCAGGCGGCACAGCCGGTCGTGTTCGGGCACCAGCTGCTCGCCCACGCGCAGCCACTGCTGCGGGACCTCTCCCGGCTGCGCGACTGGCAGGCCCGATCCAGCCGCTCGCCGCTGGGTGCGGCCGCGCTGGCCGGCTCCACCTTCGCGCTGACTCCGGAGCGCGCGGCGATCGAACAGGGCTACGACGGCATCGTCGAGAACTCGATCGACGCGGTCGCCAGCCGGGACCTCGCCATCGAGTTCCTCTTCGACTGCTCACTCATCCTCATCGACATCTCCCGCTTGTGCGAGGAGATCACCATGTGGGCGTCGCAACAGTTCGGCTGGATCACGCTCGACGACTCCTACAGCACCGGCAGCTCGATCATGCCGCAGAAGAAGAATCCCGACATCGCCGAGCTGACCCGGGGCAAGTCGGGGCGGGTGCTGGGCGACCTGATGGGTCTGATGGCCACCGTGAAGGCCCTGCCCCTCGCCTACAACCGGGATCTGGCCGAGGACAAGAACGCCGTCCTGGACGCGGTCGACACGATCGACCTCGCCCTTCCCGCCCTGACCGGTCTCATCTCCACGATGACCGTCAACAAGGACGTCGTGGCGACCCAGGCCACCTGGGGCTACACGCTGGCCACCGAGGTCGCGGACTGGCTGGCTCGTCGCGGCGTGCCGTTCAGCCAGGCCCACGAGGTCTCCGGCGCGTTGGCGCAGTACGCGGAAGCAC
>JBDIAG010000461.1:0-4332 GCA_039812305.1 Actinomycetales bacterium
TCGATCTCCGCGGCATGTCGACGGTTCGCCGGCACGCCGAGGAGCTGATCGGGCAGCGGCTGGCGCCCGCCGAGCCACTCAACGACGGCCGTCAGACCCCGTACCGAGGGCATCCCGTCTTCGTCGCCCAGCACGCCACCGCCACCTGCTGCCGAACCTGCCTGGCTCGCTGGCACAACATCCCGGCCGGACACGCACTCACGGACGCCGAACGGGACTATGTCGTCGAGGCGATCTGCCGGTGGATCACGACGCAGGGCGCCGCCGCGGACCACTCGCCACGGCAACCGGCTCAGGCACCGACGACGGCGGCGAGCCCGGACACCCACGTCGACGAGATCCATCGCCTGCTCACCGACGATCGCCAGCGGACGCTGGAACGCATCACCGCGCTCGACCGGGATTTCACGTCCATCGTGGAAGCGTCCACCTTCGCCAACGCCGACGACGAACACGATCCCGAGGGATCGACGATCGCTTTCGAGCGCTCGCAGACGAGCGCCCTGCTCGCCTCGGCCCGGCAATGCCTGGCCGAGGTGGACGCGGCTCTGGAGAGGATCAGCGGCGGCGACTACGGTCGGTGCGAGCGCTGCGGCGAGCCCATCTCGTCCGGACGGCTACTCGCTCGGCCGGCCGCTCGCACCTGCATCTCCTGCGCGTCCCGGACGGGTCGTTCCGGGCGACGACTCCGGTGATGGACGGGGCCACCCGCGCAGCGCAACCGATGGTTAGCCGGTGACGCGGATGATGCCGCTCGCACCCCGTTCGGCATCGCTCATCACGTGGCTCACCACGGGATAGTGGCCGGGCCCGGCGAAGCTCAGCTCGACGAACCCTCCCTGCGCGGCGCCCAGTGCGAGAGTCTGCGAACCACCGCCGCCGGGTGTGGCGGGAGTCAGCAGGTAGGCCCCTTCGGCGTAGACCGTGTCGAACTGGGCGCCCACCACGTGGAAGCTCGTCGGTCGGTCAGGGCCGGCGGCCACGACCCAGATGCGCACTCGGTCACCGACTCTGGCGGCCAGGGGCTCGTGTCGGTACTGGAAGGCCGCGCCGTTGAACACCACCCCGTCGGGGATGCCGGTCGGGATCCGCTCCGCGTCGACCTCGGACGCCTTGCCCTTCTCGGTCGAGGCGCCCAGATACAGCTCGGATTGCACGAGGAGGTAGCTGCGGTCGACCGGCGGCAGCCCGTCCGGTTCGATCACGACGGCACCGACCATGCCGGCGGCCAGGTGCGCCGACATCGGTGTGCTCGAGCAGTGGTACAGCCAGGCGCCGGCCCGATCGGCGGTGAAGCTGTACGTCAGCGACTCCCCCGGCGGGATGGTGCGCATGACCTCGTCCGGCGCGATCTGACTGGCGTGGAAGTCCATCGAGTGACCCATCGTGCCGTCGTTGACGATGGTCACCTCGAAGCGATCGCCGATCCGTCCGTGCAGCGTCGGCCCCGGCGACCGGCCGTCATACGTCCAACGGCGCTGCCAGACTCCCGGCGCCACCTCCATCTCGACGTCTCGGATGCGCCAGGTCACCTGGTGGATCGTCCGCCCGCTCAGCGGTGGCAGCACCGGATCGTAGGCGTCGAAGTCCGCGCTGAAGTCCCCGTCGATGACCGGGTGCGCGCTGGCCGCGCCGGCGGACGAGTGGTGACCCGCGCCCGGCTGCCCGGGCCCGGACGCCGTCGCCGGATCGGCGCCTTCGACCTCGATCGCCAGCGTCATGCCCTGCTGGCGGTGGCCGACGAGCGTGCACCAGCCGGTCAGTGAAGCTCCGACCACGCCCACGTCCACGGTGTCGGACTGGCCGGGGCGCAGCCGGGCCGACCGGGCGCCGTTCTCCAGCAGGAGATCGTGCACGGTGGTCGCGTCCTGGTTCACGAGGGTGACGACCAGCCGGTTGCCGCGCGGAACGGCGATCGTCGCCGGATGGAACCGCATGGCGTCGGCCGTCACGGTGACCTCGGTGGTCTCGCCGGTCGCCTCGACCGCGGTGGACGGCCGCGGCGTTCCCCGTCCGCCCCCGCCGACTGCCGTCCCGACGGCGACCGCGACCACGATCGCCCCGAGGGCGGCGACGAACTGACCTGCCTTCCAGCCGGTCCGGATCCGTGCGGTCCGAGGCTGCCCGGCCTGCTCCCGGGGCTGCCCCGCGCCCTCCGCCCGGCGCGCACGCACGCCGACGACGAATCCGCTGATCAGGAGCACGACGAAGGTGATGAGCGCGACGAACCCGAGAAGGGTGACGAGCACCCGGACGAGGGAGGGCACCGGCGCGATCAGAGCCAGGACACCGGCATTCGTGAGCACGAGTCGCCACGTGGCGCCGCGATCGAGGTGCTGGTGCACGGCCCGGACCACTCGTGGCCCACCACCGAAGACGACCGGGATGAGGTACGACAGAGCGCCGAACAGCAACTGCACCGCGAAGCCGCCCACGATCACGGCGGCTGCCGAGCCGTAGCCGTCCGCCACCTCCGGCCAGGGCGAGGTGGCCACGAGCACGAGCACCCACCCCAGAGCCACCGGCAGCCAGACGAGTGCGCAGGCCACGGAGCCGGTGGCGAACTCACGAGGTGGACGCCGTCGGGCCGGTGCGACCAGCGCACGCCCCCACCAGGCGACACCCGCCAGGTAGCCGACGAGTCCGGCGACGACGATCGGCCGCTCGCCGGTCACTGCCCCGGCGATGACGACGACGACCGCGCCCACCAGCACCGGCAGCGCCTGGATCGCCAGCCGTTCGGCCCGGTCGTCCATGCGGGTGCGGAGCATGGTCGGCCACAACGTGACGAGGGTCCCGGTGACCGTCAGGCCGATCCAGCCGAGCACCATGGTCATCGTGTGGGCGACGAGCAGCCGCCCGTGCCACTCGTCATCCAGCCCGCGCGCGAGCAGCACGCCGAAGGTCACCCCGACCGGCAGGCAGGCGGCGGCAAGCAGGTAGTAGCGGATGCTGATGCGGAACCGCCCGGGCAGTGCCCTGCGCAGCCGGCGCCACATCGCGACGCCATGCCAGCCCACCGCGGTGGTCACGGCCAGTGCGCCGGTCACGACCAGCGGCCACCAACCCCACGGGACGCCGACGAGGACACATCCCGACCCCGCGACGACGAGCCACAGTCGCGCCGACTGACGACCTCGCGGCTCCAGCTGGGCCGTCTTCAGGAGCGCCTGGGAGAAATACGTACTCCAGACCAGGATGGCGTGGGTGAGCGCGCCGAGCAGCACGAGATGCACCATCAGCCAACCCGATTCGGGTAGCCACGGATGGACGAGCGCAGCCGCCGCGGCCAGCAACAGCCACAACAGGGTCGGATAGTCACGTGCCGGCCACCGCCCGCGGCCGGTGCCGGGTCTGCGGCGGGCGGGGCTTTCGCCCGGACGTTGCGGGGTGACCGCCGGCGGTGTCCCCCTCATGCTCTCGGCCGCCCGACGCAGATCAGCAGGCGGCCACCGGCGCGTCTCACCGCCGGTCAGGCAGTGCGGGCGAGCTTGAGGCGCCACGCCTCAGGCCCGCTCTGCAGGTAGGTGACCTCAACCGCTGCCCCCTCGCGTGCGGCGATCTGGGCCAGGAGCGGCTTGGGATCGTGCGGGGCGATCAGCACCATCGCGGCACCGGGTCGTACCGCGGAGAGTGCGCCGAACACCGCCGCGTGCCGAATGGCGTGCGAGATGTATCGGGCGTCGATCTCGGGTAGGCCGTGACCGTCCTCGTGGGCGGTGGCGCGCTCGGTGATCGGCAGTTCGCTACGGGCATCCATCGTTCCGGTTCTCCTTGTCACCACGGCCGTGATATTTCGCCGCACGGAGGTCCCACAGCCCGGCGCATCACCGCACCGACCCGTCCGCAGGAATTAAACCGAGCGGCTCGTACAAACATAGCCGAGCCGCGAACCGCGGTCTACCGCGGGTGGTCGCGCCCCTCGAACCGGGCGATGCACAGATGGGGCTCGACGAAGGGCGTCAGGGTCTTCACCCCGAGCGGCGCCCGGTTCTCGGCCAGCACGCCGCGGATGACGCCCCGATGGATCGCGCAGATGAATCGGTGCCGCTCGGCGACCTCGCGGAACGGGCAGTGCCGGATGGCCAGTTCGCGAGGCGCCCGCGGATCGTCGAGCTCGGAGTCGAAGCCGAGATCGTCGAGCACCCGCAGCAGCTCGGCGAGAGCCACCGACAGCTCCGGCCGGTCGGACGGCCGGGGCGACGTGGTCAGATAATGTCCCCAGCTCTCACCGACTTTCACGCCGGCTTCGTCGGGGGCCGGCAACTCCGCGGCCACCAGGCCGGAGAGCATCTCCGCCCGCAGGCGATAGCTGCGCGGACCGGCCGGGGC
>JBDIAG010000462.1:0-4330 GCA_039812305.1 Actinomycetales bacterium
GCTGACTCGCCGCGGGTTGTTTCTGGTCAAGCTGTCGCCCTATCTGTGGATCGGCCTGCTTGATCTGGTAGTCGCCATCGCAGTCGCGGTGTGGGCGCTCGTCTTCCTCGCGATGCTGCGCCACCAGGTGCGGGTGCTGTGGCGCACCTGGATCCCCACGGCCCGTCCCGCGTAGCCCCGAAGTCATCCGCTGATAGCTACGCTCGCCGGCAGCGGCGGCGTCCACAATGTGCAATCGCTTCCGACGACGACCTCGAGTAGCCGATCGGCGTCCGGTCAGATCACCGTCGCATTCGCCTCCTCGAGAGCGTGCCGGTCGCCAGAGCGGCCACGGCCACGAAACCCGCCGCGACGAGGGCCAGTTGCATCGTCCCAGGACCGGAATCGGCGGCGACGGGACGCGCGGGCGGCGCCGTGGCCGTGGCCGCTGTCGCGATGAAGCGGGGCGCCGGCTCCTCCGCGTCATTCGTCACGCCGGTCCATTCGTATCGGGCGGTGGTCCCGCATTCCTGGATCGTGGGCAGCAGGACGGCGGTACCCGGCTCGGCGGTCACCAGCGCGGTGATCCCGAAGGCGGCCTCGTCCTCGTTCGGAATGGCGGGTCCGCTGAACGTGACCACGGACGACTCGACCGTGGCACTCCAGCCCGACGGGGGCTCGGACCGCAAATAGGTCACGTTCCGGGGCAGGGTGACGATCAGCCGGGTGGTGGCCTCTCCCCCGCTGCAGCCGTGGTTGAACGCGAAGCGGATGTCGACGCTGCCGTCCCCGAGTGGCCGGACGCTGTCCACCAGAACGTGCGCCGAGGCCGGCCCGGCGAAGACGGCGATCGCGAGCACCGCCACGGCCGAGGCTCTGGCGAGGATGGACCGGGTCATGGGATCACCACCGTGCCGGACACAACGGGTTCGGTGAAGGTCGACAGCCGCGCGGAGACCGTCACGGTCCAGGTACCCGGAAGCGGGAAATCGGCCGTCGCCGTCCAGCGCCCCGGCCCGGTCGGCGACAGCGGATGGTCGAACGGCCCGATCTTCGGTGACTCCATCCGGACGTCGAGGGTGGGCGGGTCCACCACCGTGACCGGCCGGCCCTGTTCGTCCACCAGATGCAGTTCGACGGCGTTCACCCCGCGAGTGCCCGGGGTGATCACGACCTCGGCGGTCGTGTCGTCCGTCAGCTTCAGTGCCAGTTCGTGCTCGGGGACGACCGGCTCGACCTTCGGCGCCGGCGGCGACTGCGTGATGAGGATCGACGTCGCCGCGAGCACGCCGGCGATGACCGCCGCTTCGGCGACCACCACACGTCTCAGCGTTCCTCCGGCCGCCCGATCGGAGCGGCCCACGATGCGAGGAACGAGCCGGAACCGATTCCAGCCCGCCATCGCCAGCACTGGCACGACCAGCCCCGCCTTGACGAGCACGAGACGGCCGTAGTCGCTGGTGAGCAGGCCGGACCAGGAATGGCCGATCCGCCAGTACAGGAGGACGCCGGTCGCGATGAGGCCGACCACGGTGACCGCGGCGAGCGTGGAGAATCTCGACAGCGTCGAGGCTTTCACGACCGCTCGTAGCGAGAACCGGTCGGACCACACCACGGACAGGCCGATCAATCCGCCCCACCAGATGGCGCCCGACGACACGTGCACGAGGTCTGAGACCAGCACCAGCCAGGGCGGACCGTAGCTTCGGGTATGGCCGACCAGAATCAGCGACGCCATGGCAGTGGCGGCTCCGGTCACGGCCAGGACCGGCCGGTCACGCCGGGCGCCGACGACCGCCACACCCCCGCCCGCGGCGACCATCGCGAAGGTCACGCCGCCGATACCGGAGAAGCCGTCGGCCCAGGTCCGCCACGACACGAAGCCGGAGAGCGGCGATCCGCCTTCCCAGAGAACGTTCAGCGGTGTGAGCAGCAGCTGTCCCGCGGCAGCCGCGAGCGCGGATGCCGAGAGCACGCCCAGCAGGGTTGTCATCGCCGCACGATCGGCGCGGACGCCCGGCGCCGCAACGAGTTCGACGAAGACGACCAGTCCGGCGACCGCGAGAAGACCGGCGTACCGCAGGGCCTCGAGCGACACCCGGACGATCGTCAGCTCGCGCTGCTCCTGCCCCGTGGGCACGCTGACCGTGGTGGCGGACGGCACCCCGACCGAGAACGTGAAGCCTCCGGAGACGGGGTGGGTGTCGGCCGAGACGACGCGGTACGCGACGACGTAGGATCCGTCGCCGAGTGCGGATCTCGGAGTGAGGACGAGCGCGTTGTTCTGGACTGCGACGTCGACGGGGACACCCTTTCCGGAGGCGTCCAACAGCTCGTTGCCGGCCGGAGGCAAGGAGATGGGCTCGTTGAACTCGACCCGGATGTTCGTGGGAGCGGCCGCCACGACCGAACCGTCCGCGGGATCGGTCGATACCAGAACCGCGTGGGCCGAGGCCGGCGCAGGCCAGACGAGGACGAGTGCGAGCCCGGCGAGCACGGCCCAGTGCCATGCCCGCCGGGTGCGACTGAGAGCACTCACGAACGCGTGCGGCCTCTCACCAGAGCGGTTCCGCCGGCCGCGAGACCGAGTGCGCCGAGGACGACTCCCGCCCAGCCGACGATGTCGGGACCGGATGCGCCGGCGACCGTGTCGTCCTCACGGTCGGCCGGCCCGGTGGTGGCCTCGCTCGGGTCGGCCGCGGCCGTCACGTCGATGAACGGAGCCGGATGCGGGGGCTCGTCCTGGCCGTCGTCGTAGGTCTGGGTCCAGGCGGTCTCCCCCGCTGCGCAGGTCTGGACGGCGGGGAACACCAGCTTGGCCCCCGGCTCCTTCGGGAGCTGCATCGACAGCGCGAAGGTGTCGCGATAGCCGTCCGCCAGCGGGGTGGTGGCCGTATAGACCACCTGCGAGACGCGCTCGGTGTACTGGCCTCCTTCGCCGTTGTCGATGGGCTTGTCCAACTTCTCGGTGATCTTGTCGATGGTCCAGTTGGGATTGACCGTCGGGGTGACGGTCACGATCTGCTCGGGGATCTGGATGGCGACCTTGGTGGTGGCCGACCCGTCGCAGCCGTGCGGGACGGCGAAGGTGAGGACGGTGTACGCCCCGGCCTCGGTGGTGGACGGCGTGACCGTCACGTGTGCGGAGGCCATGGAGGCCGAGAGCGCGACGAGCCCGAGGGCGCCGGCCGAAGCCAGTAACGGGCGCGAGATTCTGGTGGAACGGGACATTGAACTTCCTTCTGGTGTCGTAAGGGACCTGGCGATGGCAGGCCTGAGAACCTCCGGGCGTACGCCCGAAGGGATGGGTGTCACTCAGAAGGACGGAGGTCCGCGCCTGATCAGCACGTACCGCAGCAACCGCTGCGTCGGACGATGGCGGGTCGCGATCAAGACCGGCGGCGGTGCGACGACGGTGGGGACGATCCGGATCGGTTGCAGGACCCGGGACACCGATCGCCAATAGGTCCACCAGACCCGCTCGATCGTCGCGATGGTCCACGCCGTGAATCCGACGGAGACGACGTGCGCGCTCAGCATGGCCGGCGACAGCATCTCCTGATGGCCGTGGACGTATCCCGACAACAGGTGCACGCCGACCTGCGGCACCGCGAGCAGACCCAGGATGGTGGGCGGTTTCAGCCGTCGGCCGGCGGCCAGCCACGCCACCCCCGACGCCACGAGGACGACGGGCAGGAGGGCGACCAGCGGCGCCGGCGTCCCGTCCGCGGCCGTGTGCGCCACCGTCGACCCGAGCGTGACCCACCCGCCGATCAGAGTCGCCCGCGCGAGCCGCGGGATTCTCGATGCGGGTGAGATCACGCTCGCAACGTATCAGCGGGGATCCGTCCGACACCGTGAGCGGCGGAGAACGGCCGGGCGGCCCGAGCGACGACGACTCCCGCTCGCGTCGTATCGAGACGGACGTCCTTGCGACTCCGGCGGGAATCCCCCGGGACGAGTTCCGGCGTGCTTGACCTGGCGCTGGATCGGTAACAGTCTGGCCCCATTCGGCCGCCCGCGGGGGTGGCCGCGGATCGGCCGGCCGGCGTGGGTCGGCCGCGGCAGGGAGGTGGCGGGTGACCGAGCTGTTCATCGGCGGGTCGTGGAAGGCATCCGAGACGGGACGGACGCGCACGATCACCTGTCCGGCCGACGGCAGCCGTGTGGCGGAGGTGGCCGAGGCCGGCGCGGAGGACGCGGTGGCGGCGGTGAGCGCTGCCCGCGCCGCCTTCGACGTCGGTGAGTGGCCGCACACGCCCACCGCCCAGCGGGGTGCTCTGCTGGCCCGGGTAGCCGACATCCTGGAGCGGGAGACCGCGGCGATCGCCCGAGCGGAGTCTCTCGACAC
>JBDIAG010000463.1:0-4308 GCA_039812305.1 Actinomycetales bacterium
GCTACGTCACCGGGCTCTCCGGCGTGGGCGCGGGCGCGCCCGGCACGCCCCGGCGTGGTCGCTCGACGGTGCTGGCCGGAGGGGTGCTGTTCGTCCTCGGGTTCAGCCTCGTCTTCGTGCTGGCCGGCTTCACCGCGGGGGCGCTGGGGGAGCTGTTGATCCGGTGGCAGGGCCCGCTGACCCGCGTGCTGGGCCTCGTGGTCGTCCTGCTCGGGTTGATGTTCCTGGGCGTGCTCCCCGGCGCCGGCGTCGACAAGCGGCTGGATTGGCGTCCGCGGGCCGGGCTGGCCGGCGCTCCCCTGCTCGGAGTGGTCTTCGGGCTGGGCTGGGCACCGTGCATCGGTCCGGTGTTCAGCGCGGTCGCGCTGCTGTCGGTCTCCACCGGCGGAGCCGCCCGCGGTGCGGTGCTCGCCTTCGCCTATTGCCTCGGTCTGGGCCTGCCGTTCCTGCTGGTCGCCGCCGGGCTGGGCGGCGGCCGCACTCTGGGCTGGCTGAAACGCCACCGTCGCGGAGTCTCCCGCTTCGGCGGGGTGATGCTGGTGGCGGTCGGGGTGCTGCTGGTCAGCGGGGTCTGGACGCGGTGGATCGACGTGCTGCGGATCTGGCTCGAATCCGGCGGCGGCTTCCGGACGGTGCTGTGATGTCGGACCAGGTGATTCCCGAGCGTCGCCGGGCCACGCCGGAGGAGACCTCCGCCGCGGAACGTCAGCCCGCCGATCACGTCTCGGCCACCGCCGAACCGGCGTTGCCGCAGCTCGGCCCGCTGGGTTGGGCACGGTGGGCCTGGCGGCAGCTGACCAGCATGCGAACCGCGTTGTTCCTGTTGATGCTGCTGGCCGTCGGCGCGGTGCCCGGGTCGATCTTCCCCCAGCGCGGTGTCGACCCGACCAAGGTCGCCACTTTCATCGACGATCACCCGACCGCCGCGCTGTGGCTCGACCGGGCCGGCATGTTCGACGTCTACTCCTCGCCGTGGTTCTCCGCGATCTACCTGCTGCTGTTCATCTCCCTGGTCGGTTGTGTGGTTCCGCGGACGAAGGTGCACCTGCAAGCGGTGCGGTCCCGGCCGCCGCGCCGCCCGGCCCGGCTCGATCGGCTCCCCAGCTTCCGCAGCGCTCCGGCCCGGGAGGGAGTGAGCGAACGGGACGTGCTCACCGCCGCCGCGGAGGTGTTGCGCAAACGCCGCTACCGCGTCGACGTGCGCGACGACCGCGGACGGCTCTCGGTCAGCGCCGAGCGGGGCCACCTGCGCGAGACCGGGAACCTGGTCTTTCACTTCGCCCTCCTCGGGCTGCTTCTGGCCCTGGCCGCCAGCGCGTTGTTCTCCTACCGCGGACAGACGATCATCAGCCAGGGTCAGGGCTTCGCGAACGTCGTCAGCCAGTACGACAGCATCGAGATGGGCCCGTGGGTGGACGGGGACAACCTGCAGCCCTTCCGCATCACCCTGGAGGATCTGACCGCCAAGTTCGAGACCGAAGCCGGCGGCAACCAGTTCGCCGCCGCCCGCGACTTCGAGGCTCACGTCAAGGTGGTCGACTCGCCGGGGGCCACACCCCGCACGGACGTCATCAAGGTCAATCATCCGCTCGCCTTGGACGGTGCCAGCGTGTACCTGCAGGGCAACGGCTACGCGCCGGTGCTGACGATCAAGGACGGCTCGGGCCGGGTGGTCTCGTCGGGGTCGACGATCTTCCTGGCGCAGGACTCGATGTACACCTCGACCGGCGTGGTGAAGGTGCCGGACATGTCCCCGCAGATCGGGCTGCAGGGAGTCTTCCTGCCCACCATGGCCGAGCAGGACGGTGTGCCGGTCTCGGTGTTCCCGGACAAGGTGAATCCACGTCTGCTGTTCACCGTCTGGACCGGGGATCTGGGCTTGGATTCGGGCGTTCCGCAATCGGTCTACCAGCTGGACACCGACAAGCTCACCCAGCTGCAGGAGAACGGCAAGCCGTACACGGTCATGCTCGAGCCGGGCGATTCGGTCACCTTGCCGGATGGTCTGGGCAGCGTCACCTTCGACCGACTGGACCGCTTCGCCGCCTTGCAGGTGCGCACGGATCCGGCCACCGGATGGGCCCTGATCTTCGCCGGGCTGGCCATGGCGGGCCTCGCCCTGTCACTCTTTGTCGTCCGGAGAAGGGTCTGGGTGCGTCCGGTGACTCGGGATGGCCGTATGGTGATCGAGGTGGCGGCGCTTGCCCGCAGTGAGGACCCTCGGCTGGAGGCCGAGGTAGCCGAGGTGCTGGCCGGGTTGCCGGCCGAGCCCAGCACGTAAGGAGAGGTGCGTCGTGGTCAACGAGACCCTCGCCCAGATGAGCAACCTGTTCGTGTACTCCGCGATGAGCGTGTACGCACTGGCGCTCATGATGTTCTGCATCGACCTGGCCGCCCGCAGCAAGCCGCTCCAGGCGGCACGCGAGGCGGAGCTGGTCGCCGTCGGCGCGTCGGGCGGTAGCGCCAAGCCGGCCGCCGGCGGGCCCGAGGTCGCGGCATCGGCGGAGGGCAGCCTTCCCCGGAGCAAGGCGCTCGGCGTCGCGCTGGCGCTGACCTGGCTGGGGGCGGCCCTGCACCTCGGTGCGGTGGTCTGTCGCGGTCTGTCGGTCACCCGCGTCCCGTGGGCGAACATGTACGAGTTCTCCCTCTCCGGGTCGTTCGTGGTGGTGGTCGTCTACCTGGGGCTGATCAGGTGGCGGCGTGGCCTGCGGACGCTCGGCGTGTTCGCCGTCGGGCCGGTGCTGCTCACGCTCGGGCTCGGCGTCACGGTGCTCTACACCCAGGCCGCCCAGTTGGTGCCGGCCCTGCAGAGTCCGTTCCTGATCATCCACGTCTCGATCGCCTTCACCTCGTGCGCCCTGTTCACCGTGGCGTTCTCGATCCAGCTGGTGCAGCTCGTCCAGGATTCGCGGGAGCGGGCGCTGGCCGCCGGCCGCAGCCCGAAGGGCGCCTTCCTCGACCGGCTGCCGAAGGCGGCCGATCTCGAGCGGCTGGGATACCGCTTCGTCGCGATCTCGTTCCCGTTGTGGACGTTCACCCTCGTCGCCGGGGCGATCTGGGCGGAGAAGGCCTGGGGCCGCTTCTGGGGCTGGGACCCCAAGGAGGTCTGGACCTTCGTGATCTGGACGATCTACGCCGCCTACCTCCACGCCCGCGCCACCCGCGGTTGGGACGGCCGCCGCGCCACCTACATCGCGCTGGCCGGGTTCGCCGGGGTGATCGTCAACTTCACCGTGGTGAACCTCATCTTCACCGGGCAGCACTCCTACGCCGGGATCGGGTGATCTGGCGATGAGTCCTGCCGTCAAGTACTCGACGATGCGGCTGCTGTTGTTGCTGGTGGTGGCCCTGGGGTTGTACGCGATCGGGGCGCGGGGGTTCCTGCTGCTCGTGCTCGCGGCGGTCATCTCGGCCGCCCTGTCCTACCTCCTGCTGCGTGGCCCGCGGGACGCGCTCGCCCAGCGCATCGCGGAGCGGGCCGGCAGCCGGGTGTCGAAGGGCCGGCTGGAGAAGTCGATCGACGCCGACAACGCCGCCGAGGACGCCGACGCCGCACGCGGCAAGGAGAACTGACGACGAGCCTGTGCCGTGGCTCAGGACAGGCGCAGGCGGGATCAGAACAGGTGGGAGACGACCAGACCCACCCCGGCCAGGATCGAGTACACCAACTCCAGCCGGGTGGTGCCGGCGAGCACCGGGATGAGCTCCCGGCCCGTCCGGCCGTCCAGGACGGTTCTGACCGGGACGGCGGCGAGCGGCACGCACAGCAGCGTCATCCACGCCCACGGATAGAGCCAGGCCATCGGCACCAGCAGTGCGAACGCTCCGGCGACCATTCCCGCGTAGAGCAGCCTGGTGCGCTCGTCGCCGAGGACCACGGCCAGCGTCCGCTTGCCGGATTCGGTGTCTGTGGGGATGTCCCGCAGGTTGTTGGCGACCAGCAGGGCACTGGCGAGGAGACCGATGGCACAGGCCAGCGCGACCGTCGCCATGTCGATGCGCAGGGCCTGGGTGTAGGTGGTGCCGAGTACCGGGACGATGCCGAAGCACACGAAGACCGCCACTTCACCGTAGCCGCGATACCCGTAGGGGCGCTTTCCGCCGGTGTAGAACCAGGCTGCGGCGACCATCGCGGCACCGATCAGGAGGAAGAACCAGGCGCGGCTCAGCAGCACGATGGCCAGGCCGGCCACCATCGCGACCCCGAACGACGCGAACGCCGCCGCGCGCACCTGATGCGCCGGCACCAGACCCGAGGCCACCAGCCGTAGCGGACCGACCCGGTTCGTGTCCGTTCCGCGCACGCCG
>JBDIAG010000464.1:0-4304 GCA_039812305.1 Actinomycetales bacterium
CAGGGCCTCCTCCCATGGAATGTCCTTCTCGTCGACCAGGATCCGCATCAGCTCCGGAATGGCGATCACCGGGTGGGTGTCGTTGAGCTGGAAGATGATCCGCTCGTGCAGCCGGTGCAGGTCGAAGCCCTTGGGCAGCGTGTGCTCGATGTAGTCGTACAGCGAACACGCCACGAAGAAGTACTGCTGCTGCAGCCGCAGCTCGCGGCCCTGCGGCGTCGAGTCCTCCGGATAGAGCACCTTCGAGATGTTCTCGGCGAAGGTCTGCGCGCGCACCGCCTCGGCGTAGTCACCCGAGTTGAAGATCTGCAGGTCGAACGCCTGGGTCGCCTCCGCGCTCCACAGCCGCAGCGTGTTGACGACGTTGTTGCGGTAGCCCGGCACCATGTAGTGGTACGGCACGCCGAGCACGTTCCAGCCCGGCACCCAGCGGCTGCGCTCGCGCCCGTGCGAGTCGGTGTACTTCTCGGTGTAGCCGCCGAAGTCGACCTGCACGCGTCGCTCGGGGTGCGGGAACTCCCACGGCGCGCCGAGCGACAGCCAGGCGTCCGGCACCTCGACCTGGCGGTTGTCGACGAAGGTCTGCTTGAAGATGCCGTACTCGTAGCGGATGCCGTAGCCGATGCACGGCACGTCCATCGTGGCGAGGGAGTCGATGAAGCAGGCCGCCAGCCGGCCCAGACCGCCGTTGCCGAGCCCCGGCTCGACCTCCTGGGCGCGCAGCGCGGCCATGTCGATGCCGCACTGGCGCATCGCCTCCTCGGCGACCTCGGTCAGGTCGGTGGCGAGCAGCGCGTTGCCCAGCTGCCGGCCCAGCAGGTACTCGGCCGAGAGGTAGCCGACCATCTTCGTCGGGGCGGCCCGGCGCCGGGCGCCGGTCTCCAGCCACGCCGCCATCAGGTAGCGCTGCACCGTGTTGGCCAGGGCCTGGTACTGCTCGTTCGCGGTCGAGCGGGACAGCAGCACGCCCTGCCCGTAGTTGAGGTTGTGCAGGAACTCCTCGACGAAGGCGTCCACCGTGACGCTGGGCTGCACCACCGGACCGGTGGCCAGCTCGTGGGTCGGCTTGAAGGCCGGACCCATCAGGTTGGCATCGGTCGAGGGGGATTCGTCGGAGACGACCACGGGGAGATCAGTCACGTCGGTCCTCACTTGTCAGGGCGCACGTCGGCGGCAAGGCAGGGCATACACCGGCGCAGCATCGTTGCCCACCGGTCGGGAACAGTGACTCAACATTGACGACGGCCGTCACTGCTCGGCGTTCGTTCGAGTCGGTTCAACGTCGAATCAGTGGCCGCGAGAGTCGACAAATCGTAACCGGACTTGGCCGTCGCCCACCCTATCGCGCGTGACCAGGTCCTCCGCATGGGTGGCGGTGAGTAGCCGTTCCACCATTCGGCCACGCACAAAATCGGGTGTTCCGGAGATCTCGACTAGGTCGTTGCGCTGGGTGACGCACAGCTGCTCGCCTCCGGCGAACGCCGCCGCCACGGCCACCGCCCGTCCCAGCCGCACGGCGACCGGCTCACCATCCGGATCGATCGACGGCAGCGGGACGGCCCGCTCGCCACGGTCGAGGGCGGCCCGCACCGCCTCCACCCGGCCGAGGCCGAACCAGTCGGTCGGCCCGGTGCGGACGAGTCCGGCGGCCCCCGACCCGTCCTCGTCGACGATCAGCCCGGGCAGGCCCCGGACGACGGCCAGCGGCGTGCCGGCCGCCTTGCCCTTGACCAGATCGGCCAGGCAGGCCAGCTCGTCGCCCAGGTTGCGCACGGTGACGCTCATCGTCCGGCCGTGCGAGTCCGGGCTGCCGCGCCGGTCGTCCAGGACGGCCACCCCGGCGGCGCCGAGGCAGAAGTCGGTCACCCCCCGGCGCCACGGCCGCCCACTGGTATCGGTGACCAGCACGCCGAGACGGCGTCCGGTCGTGGCCTGCAGACCCGCCCGCAGCGCTCGCGCGGAGGCGTCGGGGTCGGCCGGCAGCAGCAGGACGAGGCCCTCCCCGACGTCCGAGGCGTCCACCCCGGCCGCGGCCAGGACCGGCCCCTGCCGGGTCTCGACCACACGGGTCAGCCGGCCGTCCGGCATCTCACGGGCGGCGACGAGGCGGACGGACTCGGCGTCGATCGCCGTCTCGCGATCGCGTTCGGGCCGGTAGCGGCCTTCGGCCTTGGCGACGATCTTGCTCGCGACCACGACGATGTCGCCGTCCTCGAGCCGTCCGGTGAGCAGCTCTCGGAACATCGCGACCAGGTCGTCCCCGGGGTGTACCTCGCCCAGTCCCTCCGGCGCGAACGCCAGCAGCTGGTTCACGAGGCGGCCGGCCGGCGGTCGCCGCCGTCGCCGCCCAGTCCGAGTCGCAGCGCCGTCGCGGCCATCGCGGCCGTCGTCGGCACGTCCGACATCAGCAGCGGGGTGGCGACGATCCGGCCCCGTCCGCCGGGGATCTGGGTGCCGTCGAGACCGGCGTCGGAGGTGTCGACCAGCCACCAGTCGAGAAGGTCCGCGTAGAGGCCGGCCACCGCCTTGGCGGAGGTCTCCACGCCGATCGCGGTCAGGCAGGCGTCGGCCATGCCGCGCACCGGCCGGCCGCCGACGATGGGGGAGAGGCCGACGACGGGCGCCCGCGTTCCGCGGACGGCGTCCCGCACGCCGGTCACCGACAGGATCGTGCCGATCGAGACCACCGGGTTGGACGGCGGCAGCAGGAGCAGGTCACAGTTGCGAATCGCCTCGACCACGCCCGGCCCGGGGGTCGCCGACTCGATGCCGATCAGCACGATCTGCTCCGCCGGTAGCGCCGCGTGATGGCGCACCCACCATTCCTGGAAGTGGATCGCCCGGCGTTCGCCGTCCGGCTCGGTCACCACGACGTGCGTCTCGACGCCGGAGTCGGTCATCGGCAGCAGCTCGACCCCGGTGCCCGGCCCGAGGCCCCAGCGCCGGCACAGGGCGGTGGTCACCTGACTCAGCGGATAGCCGAGCCCGAGCAGCCGGGTGCGGACGATGTGCGTGGCAAAGTCCTTGTCGCCCAAGGTAAACCACTCGACGCCGGCATCGTAGTGGGCCAGCTCGGTTGCGACGGAGAAAGATTCATCCGATCGGCCCCATCCCTGCTGCGGGTTTACGCCGCCGCCAAGGGTGTACATCACGGTGTCGAGGTCGGGACAGACCCGCAGGCCGTGCAGGGTGATGTCGTCGGCGGTGTTGGCGATGATGCTGACCCGGTGCGCGCTGCGGCCCCCGGGCAGGGTGTCCAGATGGGCCAGCAGGCCGGTGATGAACCTGGCCCCGCCGATCCCTCCGGACAGGACGGTGATGTGCATGGCCATATCCTCGCGTATCCTCACTCGTCCTCCACGTGCGCCCGGAAGAGGGAGCCGCGACTACGTAGCGTGATCTTGACCTGTCCGTTACGTAACGGTCTGTCATGGAGGCCACCGAATAGCACCATGGCGCTTGACGAACCCGGTGCGACACGCGTGTAATTCCACCTGTGTCATTTCTAATCGGCAACATTTTGTCGCGGGATGTGGCACGCACCGAGGGCAAGTGAGCCAGACAACGCAACAAAGACAGCACCGACGGGCCGGGAGCGGGAAACGTGAGCGAATTGACCATCATGTCGCTGATACCAGGAATCGATCCGGACCCCGACGCGGATGCTGGCGTCCTCGGTTGGCAGGAGCGGGCGCTGTGCGCCCAGACCGACCCGGAGGCGTTCTTCCCGGAGAAGGGCGGCTCCACCCGGGAGGCCAAGAAGGTCTGCATCTCCTGCGAGGTGCGCGCCGAGTGCCTCGAGTACGCGCTCGCCAACGACGAGCGGTTCGGCATCTGGGGCGGCCTGTCCGAGCGGGAGCGCCGGCGGCTCAAGAAGCGCGCTGTCTGAACAGTGGCACTCGATCTCGGTCCCGGCGTCGTCTCGGGCGCACGACCGGACGGGACCCCGGCACCGTCTGCACCTGTTCGCGGCACGCCCCGCGTCATCGCGGTTCTGCACGCTCGATCCGCACCGCAGCTGATTCCGGCCCTGGCCGCGGTCTGTGCCCAGACCGCTCGTCCCGACGTGCTGATCGGGATCGATTCTCTCCCGGAGAACTCGGGCGGACGCGGCCGAGCGTCGGACGCCGCAAGCCCGCAGCCCTCTGCCGCTCCCGCCGCCGAGTCGCCCGCCACTGACCCGCCCACCCCGGAACCCTCGCCCGCCCAGCCACCGGCCGGCGACGAGAGTCTTCCCTCGCTGACCGCGGAGCTCTTCCGTCCCGACGAGCTGCTCGATCTCGAGCGGTCCGCGACCCCGGCGC
>JBDIAG010000465.1:0-4277 GCA_039812305.1 Actinomycetales bacterium
TTCGGTCTGCTCGCGCTCACCCGGCCGTGGTCGTCGGCCGCCGACACGGCGACGCTCGACCTCCCCTGGATCGGCCTGCTCGGCTCCCGCCTGCACCTGGGGTGGGACGGCATCAGTGCGCCCCTGGTTCTGATGACCTGTGTGCTGGGCGGGTTGGCGTGCATCTATCTCTGGGCGACCTCGGACGACGGCCAGCCCGGCGACACCGCGGGGGAGCCGCCACCGGCCCGTCTGCTCGCCTGCCTGCTGGTCGCCCAGGCCGGGGCGGTGGCCACCTTCCTCGCCCGCGACCTGCTCGTCTTCTTCATCGCCTTCGAGGCGGTACTCATCCCGATGTGGCTGCTCGTGGGCCGCTGGGGCGGCGACCCGGACGTTCACTCGGATCGACAGTCTGCTGAAAGAAGTTCCGCCGCAACCCGTTTCGTGCTGTACACGGCGCTCGGCTCGGCGGTCATGCTGCTCGGGCTGCTGGTGCTCGGCGTCTCCGCAGGCGGCACCGACTTCGCCGTGGTGGCCGGGGCCGGCCTCTCCACCCGGGTGCAGGTCGTCGCCGCGCTGCTGCTGGTGGCCGGCCTCGGCGTGAAGGTGCCGGTGTGGCCGCTGCACTCCTGGCTGCCGCCCGCGCACACGCTCGCCCCGACGGTCGGTTCGGTGCTGCTGGCAGGGGTGCTGCTCAAGCTGGGGTCGTACGGACTGGTGCGCCTGGTCGCCGATCTCACGCCGGCGGGCCTGGCCGAGCTGGCCAGGCCGTTGGCCGCCCTCGGCGTCGCCGGAATCCTCTGGGGCGGCCTCGTCTGCCTGGTCGAGAACGACCTGAAGCGGTTGATCGCCTTCTCCTCGGTCGCCCACATGGGCTTCGCCGTGCTGGGGGTCGCCTCCGGCACGTCGGAAGGTCTGCAGGCCGCGCTCTTCGTCAGCGTGGCCCACGGCGTGATCACCAGCCTGCTGTTCTTCGTGGTGGGCATGATCAAGCATCGTCACCTCGTCCCGTCCGGGTCCCGCCGCGGCAGCGCGGACCTGCGGGCGTTGCCGCACGGGTTGCGGGACTCCCATCCCCGACTGGGCTGGCTGCTCGCCTTCGGCGTCGCGGCGGGAATCGGGCTGCCGGGCCTGGCCGGGTTCTGGGGTGAGATCACCGCTCTGCTGGGGGCCTGGTCGGCGCCGGCGCTGGGCAGGTCCGGGGCCTGGCTGGTCGTGCTGGGATCGCTGGGCACGGTGCTCGCCAGCGCCTATCTGCTGCGGGTGCTCTACCTGCTGTGGCAGGGGCCGGCGCCCACGGCGGAGCCGGCAGCGCAGGCCGTCAGGCAGGCAGCCTCCTCGACCGGCTCCGCGGCGAAGCGATCGGCGTCAACGGCGTCCACCTCGACAGGGTCCTCGTCGGAGCCGGCCGACGGCTCGCCGAGCGCGGGGACGGCAGACGGTGCCGCGCCGGAACCGAGCTGGCCGCCGGTGCGAAAGGGTGTCGATCTCAGCGTGGGCGAGCAGGTCGTCCTCGCGCCGCTCGTCGTCGCGACTCTCGCGTTCGGTGTGCAGCCGTGGCTTCTGCTCTCGCTGACCGGAGCCGGCGTCCGCGCGATCGTGGGCGCCTCGTGACGGTGCAGGCCGTCGACTGGACGGTGCCCGCACCCATCCTCGTCGTCGCGGCGACGGCGCTGCTCCTCCTGGTCGTCCAGGCCGCCCTGCCGTCCCGTCGTCGACTGCTGGACGGCATCACCGTGGGCGGGCTGGCGCTGGCCGGCACCAGCCTCATCCCGATCGCCCGCGGCGGACGGGTCGGTACCTTCTGCACCGATCGGGGCTGCAGTCTGGAAGCCGGCGGGCCGTTGCTCGGCCTGCAGGTGATCGTGCTGGTCAGTGCCGCGGTCGTGGTGCTGCTGTCGGCGGGCGAGGACGTGCTCGGTCCCGAGCCGGAGGACCAGGCAACTGCGGCAGCCGGAATGCGGCAGGGCGCGACCACTGGGGCCGATCCGGCCGCCACCACCACGGTGCTGCCGGCCCGGGGGACCCTCGGCCGCTGCGAGTACTGGGCATTGCTGCTGATGGCCACCGCGGGTGCGCTCGCGCTCATCTCCAGCCGCGACCTGCTGACCCTGCTGGTCGCTCTGGAGACGGCCTCGTTGCCGGTGATCGGTATGGTCGGCGTCGCCAGGACCCGTGAGGCCGCGGTGGCCGCGACCCGGTTGCTGCTGGTGGCGGTGGCCTCCTTCGGCCTGACCCTCTTCGGGGTCGCGCTGCTCCTCGCCGCCTCGGGCACGGTGTACCTGGACGGGCTGCGGGCCGGGATCGAGGCCGGTTCGCCGACGCTCGCCCTGGTCGGGGTCGCGCTCGTGCTGGCCGGGGTCGGCTACAAGGTCGCCGCCCTGCCGTTCGGGTTCTGGGTCGCCGACGTCTACCCGGCCTGTCCGCTGCCGGTTGCCGCTTACTTGTCCACTGCGTCGAAGGTGGCCGGCGTGGCCGCGCTCGCGCTGGTGATCGGGCAGGGTCTGCCCGGCTCGGGCTCGCCCTGGCTGCCGGTCGTCATCGCAGTGACCATGACCGTCGCGAACGTCGTGGCGCTGACCCAGCGGGCGGCGATCGGCATCCTCGCCTGGTCCACGATCGGGCAGGCCGGCTGGGCCCTGCTGCCCCTGGCCAGCGATGCTCCGCGGGCCATCGTCCAGAGCGCGGTGACGGCGTACCTGCTCGCCTACTGTGCCGCGACCCTGGCCGCGTTCGCCGTGGTCGTGCTGGTCTCCCGCCACCATCCCGCCGGGCGACGGCACACGGTGGCGGACGAGGGTGGCCTGTTCCGTCGCGAGCCCGTCGCGGCCGGCGTCCTCGTCCTGGCGCTGATCAGCCTGGCCGGGCTGCCGCCGGGCCTCGCCGGCCTGCTCGCGAAGGTGGCGGTGCTGCGTCCGGTGATCGAGACGGACGGCTGGTGGCTGGCCGTCGTGGCCGCGGCGAACGTCGCGATCGGACTGGCCTACTACGCGCGCTGGGTCTGGGCGCTGCTCGTTCCGGGAGAACGGCCGTCGCCGACCTGGGATGTGCGCCCGGCGGAAGGCGGGGCATTGGCTCTCGCGGCGGCGGTACTGGTGGTGTTCACGATACTGCCGGGGCTGCTGTTGTAAGGCCGCCGGGCAAAGCAACGCGACGACCGCCTCTCGCGAAGGTATCGGTTTGGTGCCGACCACCGCCGAACGGCCTATTCATCGGCGATGGCAGGCATTCTGTCGTTGTGCGTCTCAGCGCGGAAGCCGCAGCCCATCGGGGGGAGTTCCTGGGTGTGCCGCGTCCGCCGTTCGGCCGCCTCAGCGGGCACCGGGGGAGGCCGATACAGGTCATTGGGGGGACGCACGCTGGTGACCGACCTAACCAGCCGTGTTCGGCGATATGATCGATGTGGCTGACGTGGCCGAGGGCGGAACAATGACAAGTCGAGATCGCGTGCTCGGGACGTGCGTCGTCGTGTTCGCGAGCGCGCTGATCGCGGCGCGGATCGTCGCCGATTCGCGCAGCAGTGACGTTCTCGACGTGTGTCTTCTGCTTCTCGGTCTGGTGGCGGGCTGGTTCGTCGTCGATCGGCTCGGCTGGCGATGGCGGCTGTCGGGGAGGGCGGCGATGCACTCCGGCACCTGCGTGAACGTGCGACGCCTGCCGGCCGGATCGCGGGCGACTCTCGTCGTGGACGACGCGTGCGTTCTCCTGATCGACGCCCGCTCGCGGTGCGAGGTCATCCCGGCGGCGGCGCTGGCCGGGGTGTCCCGACGGCCGGTGGGTTCCCGGGGTGGCCGCGGCCGGCAGGACGGTCTGCGGCTCGATCTGACCGACGGCGGTGTGATCGACTGTGTGGTTCTGACCGGCCTCGGCTTCGGTACGGACGAGGAACGGACTTCTGCCGCCCATGCCGCCCTGACCGGGCTCATTCGGACGCCACGCGCCACTCAACAGCCCACTGATTTCGGCGCAACCGACTGATCGGCTACCTACACCGCTGTGCTGCCATTACGCTTTCGCCGTGGATTGGAGCGAATACGACGCGGCCCTCTTCGATCTGGATGGCGTCGTCACGCCGACAGCCGAAGTGCACATGGTGGCCTGGCGGGAGATGTTCACCGAGTTTTTCAGCGGCCGGGGGGTGACCCAGCCCTACACCGACGACGACTATTTCGCCTATGTGGATGGCAAGCCGCGGTATGACGGCGTGACCGCGATGCTGGCCGCGCGGGGCGTCACCCTGCCGCACGGGGATCCCGGCGACCCCCCGGAGGCGGAGACCGTCTGCGGACTGGGCAATC
>JBDIAG010000466.1:0-4252 GCA_039812305.1 Actinomycetales bacterium
TGCCCAGCCCTTAACCGGATGCCAGCCCCTTCATCCGAAGGCTACTAGGGATTGAGAGACAGGCCGTAGCATCAGAATATGGCTCAAAACGCCCGCGCCCTCAATGTAGGAGACAGGCCCGAGAGCCCACCCGACCGTGCTCGCTCCCGAACGGAGCATTTCCGTTGCTCAGCAACAGAAGAACTCCGGGCGAGACCCGGGGGCTCAGTCCAGATCGAGGCTCTGGTCCATCGCGCAGCCGGGCACCTGGTTGCCGTGCACGCGCACGACCCGCGCCGGAACGCCGACGACGGTCGCGTGCGGCGGAACCTCCCACAGGACGACACTGCCCGCGCCGACCTTGGAATAGTCGCCGATCTTCACGTTGCCGAGCACCTCGACACCGGCCGACAGCAGGACCCCGCGGCCGACCTTCGGGTGTCGGTCGCCGGATTCCTTGCCGGTGCCGCCGAGCGTGACGCCCTGGAGGATGGACGTGTCATCGCCCACGGTGGCCGTCTCGCCGATGACCACGCCGGTCGCGTGGTCGATGAACACGCCCGTGCCGATCACGGCGGCGGGGTGGATGTCGATCGCGAGTCGCTCGGAGACCTGGCTCTGCAGGAAGGACGCCAGCATCTCCCGGCCGGCCTTCCACAGTTCGTGCGAGACCCGGTGGATCTGCAGACCGATGTAGCCCTTGGCGAACAACAGCGGAATCAGCGGCGTCGGATAGGCCGGATTGCGCTCGACGCTACACGCCAGGTCGATGGCCGCGGCGCGCTCGATGTCCGGATGCGCGGCGAGGATCGTGAGGAACTCCTCCTCCAGCGCCTCCTCGCCTACCTGTGCGGTCGCGACCTTGCTCGCCATCAGCTTCGCCAGGCTGTGCCGGAGGTCCGACCGGCCGAGCACGATCGAGTCGAGCAGCGGCTGCAACACCGGTTCGACGCTCTCCTGCCGGGCAGCCGTGACGATCTGTGCCCAGACGTCGCCGACGACGTCGACACCGATGAAGTCGGACGCCCGCAGCGTGCTGCCGGTCGCGCCCAGTCCCGGAGTCGTCGCAACGGTTTCGACGCTCATCTCGTCCTCCTCGACCACGCAGAGCTGATGTCAACCACGCCCGCAGCTTAGGGCCCGCCAGCAAATTAACACTGCCTGTCGCTTCCCCGTCGCACCCTTAGAACCCCAGGCGGGCCAGCTGCTTGGGATCCCGCTGCCAGTCCTTGGCCACCTTCACGCGCAAGTCCAGGTAGACCGGCACACCCAGCAGAGCCACGATCCCTCGCCGGGCCTGCGAACCGACCTCCTTCAGCCGGGCGCCGCCCCGTCCGATCACGATGCCCTTCTGTGACTCGCGCTCCACATACAAGACGACTCGGACGTCCAACATTCCGTCCTCGCGATCCTCGCGCGGCACGACCTCGTCCACGACGACCGCCAGCGAGTGCGGCAACTCGTCGCGGACTCCCTCCAGGGCCGCCTCCCGGACGAGTTCGGCGATCAGCACCTGCTCCGGCTCGTCGGTCAGCTCGCCTTCCGGATACAGCGGAGGTCCCGGCGGCAGATGCGAGCACAACACCCGCTGCAGGTCGGTGATCTGCAGATCCGTGGTGGCCGACACGGGCACGATGTCAGCCCAGTCCCCCAGGTCGGCGACCGCCAGCAGCCGCTCGGCCAGCCGGCCCCGGTCGACGAGGTCGGACTTGGTGACGACGGCGACCACCGCCGGTCCGCGGCGCCCGTCGCGCAGCGCGGCCAGCTTCTCGGCGATGAACCGGTCGCCGGGGCCGGTCTTCTCGTTCGCCGGCAGGTAGAACCCGACCACGTCCACCTCGGCCAGCGTGTCGGTGACCAGGTCGTTGAGCCGCTGCCCCAACAGCGTGCGCGGCCGATGCAGCCCGGGCGTGTCGACGAGGATCAGCTGCGCCTCCGGCGTGGTGACGATGCCTCGAATGGTGTGCCGCGTGGTCTGCGGACGCGCCGAGGTGATCGCCACCTTCTGGCCGACCAACGCATTGGTGAGGGTCGACTTGCCCACATTGGGCCGGCCGACCAGGGCGGCGAAGCCGCTGTGGAACGTGTCCTGTTCTGCGTCGCTCACGTTCTTCGCCCTCTCGTCTCCGCGTTCACTCATGGGAGTGCCTGTGCTCGTGCCGGTCACGTCTGTCCACCGGGGCGCGGTGGACCAGCACGCTCGCCACCTGGTTCCGCCGCCCGACCAGCCCCTCCGCGGTCAGCACCAGACCGTGACAGGTGGCCGTCGAGCCCGGGATCGGGACGGTGCCGAGCTCCTTGCCGAGCAGCCCGGCCACCGTATCCACCTCGTCCTCGTCGATCTCGATGTCGAACAGCTCCGCCAGGTCGTCGATGTGCAGCCGCGCACTGACCCGGTAGGAATCCTCGTCGATCGCCTCGACCTGCGGCGTCTCCCGGTCGTACTCGTCGCTGATCTCGCCGATCACCTCTTCGACGAGGTCCTCGATCGTGACGATGCCGGCCGTGCCGCCGTACTCGTCCACGACGAGTGCGACATGCCCGGAGTTCTGCGTCTGGTGGGGGTCGTCCCCGACTCGCAGATGCCCCTGCATCGAGCGCAGCAGGGACTCCACCCGCTGGGTCTCCGGGACGAAATAGGGCGGGCGCATCGCCCGCTCCACCAGCATCGTCTCGTTGCCCGGGTAGCCGGAGTGCAGCCGGCGCGCCACGTCCTTGAGATACAGCACGCCCAAGGGATCGTCGATGCCCGCGTCGCCGATCACCGGGATCCGGCTGAAACCCGAGCGCAGGAACATCTGCAGGGCGTCCTCCAGCGCGGTGCCGGCGTGCAGCGTGACCATGTGGGTGCGCGGGACCATCACCTCGCGCACCCTGGTCTCGCCGATCTCGAAGACCGACTGGATCATGCGTCGCTCGTCCGGCTCGATGACGTCGGTCTCGCTGGCGATGTCGACCAGCTCGCGCAGTTCGTCCTCGGAGGCGAACGGCCCCTGCCGGAAGCCGGGACCCGGGGTCACCGCGTTGCCGAACATCACCAGCAGCTTGGCCACCGGGGCCAGGACCACGGTCGCCACCCGCAGGATGGGCGCGATCGCCAGCGCGACCGGCATCGGGTGCTGGCGGGCCAGGGTCCGTGGGCTCACGCCGGCCAGGACGAAGGACGCCACCACAGTGATCAGGCCGGAGACGAGCAGCACCAGCCACCACGGGTCGATCCAGCTCTCCACCGCGAGGGTGACGCAGACCGCGCTGACCATCTCCAGAGCCACGCGCAGGAAGATCGCGGTGTTGACCGCGGGCGGGCCGGCATCGAGCACGACCACGAGCGCTCCCGCGCCTCGGCGGCCCTCCTGCTGGAGCTTGCCGGCCTCCGAGCGCGACGCCCGGGTCATGGCGGTCTCGATCGCCGCGAAGGCACCCGCGAAGCCCACCAGGACGAAGGCCAGCCCGAGCAGCATGCCGGCCGGCGCTGTGTCACCCACCCGTCAGGCCTTGTTGTCGGCGAGGAACGTCAGCAGCAGACGCCGCTGCAGCTCGAACATCTCCTTCTCCTCCGCCGGCTCCGCGTGGTCGTAGCCGAGCAGGTGGAGGATGCCGTGCGTGGTGAGCAGCAGGATCTCCTCGGCCGTCGTGTGCCCGGCCTGGGCGGCCTGCCTGGCCGCGACCTCGGGGCACAGGACGACGTCACCCAGCAGCCCCGGACCGCTGAGCTGCCCCTGCCGGCCGGGACGCAACTCGTCCATCGGGAAGGAGAGCACATCGGTGGGCCCGGGTTCGTCCATCCACTTCTCGTGCAGCACGGTCATGGCGGCGGAGTCGACCAGGAGAATCGACAGTTCGGCCATCGGGTGCACATGCATGGAGTCGAGGACGTACCGGGCCAGCGCCGCCAGCTCGGTCTCGTCCACTCGCTCGGTGGTCTCGTTGGCGACTTCGATGCTCATCGGCCGGGCTCGCGCACGGTGCGTTCGCGGGCGGTGCGCTCGCGGCTGGTGCGCTCCAGTCCGCCCCGCTCGCGACGGGGCGCGCGCGGGCCGGAACCCTCGGCGTCCCACCGGCCGTAGGCCTCGACGATGTCGCTGACCAGTCGGTGCCGGACCACGTCGGTGCTGGTGAGAGTCGCGAAATGGATGTCCTCGATGCCCTCGAGGATCTCCCGGACGATCTTCAGCCCGGACTGTGTGCCGCCAGGCAGGTCCACCTGGGTGACATCGCCGGTGACGACCATCTTCGAGCCGAAGCCGAGGCGGGTGAGGAACATCTTCATCTG
>JBDIAG010000467.1:0-4249 GCA_039812305.1 Actinomycetales bacterium
AGGCCGCGAGCCGGTCGTGCTCACCCAGAACCGCGTCTACATCCTGCCCTCGCGCATGGGTGGCATGTTCTGTCTTACGCTCGGACTGATGCTGCTGGGGTCCATCAACTACAACCTCGGGCTGGGCTACGTGCTCACGTTCCTCCTGGCCGGGGTGGGTGTGGTGCTGAGTCTGGCGAGTTCGGCCGGCCTGGCCGGCACGATCTTCACCAACCCGCTGGCAGGCTTCATCAGCGGTCTGCTGTGGTGGTCTCCGCCGCTGGCGGCGCTGGGCGCGGTCACGTCCGCGATCGGCGGCCGGGCTCCGGCGCGGCTGCTGCCGGTGATCGGATGGACCGGGGCGATCGGGTACGCCGTCTACCTGAGCTGCATCGGCCTGGGCCTGCCGTACCCGGTCGCGGCGGCGGTCGGCTGCGTACTGGTCGGATCGCTCGGGCGCATCTGGGCGTTGCGCCGCAGGGCATCTCCGCTGGCGGTCGTGGTGCCCGGCACCACGATGATGCTGCCCGGAATGTCGATCTTCCAGGGCTTGCAGTTCCTCACGTCCGGCGATGCCACCGATGGGATCGTCACACTACTCTCGGCGGCCGCCACCGCCCTGGCCATCGGCGCCGGTTGCGTGCTGGGGGATCTGCTCGCTGCGCCGTTGGAGCAGGGCATGGACAACGTGAGCGAAGCCCGCAAGCGTCTGTCCCAGGACATGTGAGTCACCGCCCTGGCGCGCCGATCGGGTTTAGCACCGAGCATCCGGTTGACGGCCGAGCAACCCGCGATCTCCGGCTGCTCGGCTGCTATCTGGATGCCCGAGCAACAACCGGCTGGCTGCGCGGGTCGGCGGCCGGTGGGTAGTCGTTGAACCGGCGTCGCCGCGGCTGGTCGGGCAGCCGGCTAGTCGGGGATGCGCCAGTCGATGGGGTCTCCGCCGAGTTCCTCCAGCAGCTGGTTGGTGCGGCTGAAAGGCCGCGAGCCGAAGAAGCCGCTGGAGGCCGACAGCGGGCTGGGGTGCGCGCTCTTCACCACCGGTACCTCCTCGCCGAGGACGGCCTGCAGGTTCTGCGCGTCGCGGCCCCACAGGATCGCGACCAGCGGCTCGTCCCGGGCGACCAGGGCACGCACCGCGGTCTCGGTCACCTGCTCCCAGCCACGGTTGCGGTGCGAGCCGGGTTTGCCGGTGCCGACGGTGAGAACTCGGTTCAGCAGCATCACGCCCTGGTCGCTCCAGGCGGACAGATCGCCGTGACTGGGCGCGGGGATGCCCAGATCGGCGGTGAGCTCCTTGTAGATGTTCTGCAGGCTGCGCGGGATCGGACGCACCGATCTCTCGACCGCGAAGCACAGCCCGATCGGGTGGCCGGGAGTCGGATACGGGTCCTGGCCGACGATCAGCACCCGCACCGCATCCAGTGGCTGGGCGAAGGCACGCAGGATATTCGGCCCGGCCGGCAGGTAGGTGCGGCCGGCCGCGGGTTCCTGCCGCAGCATCTCGCCGAGCTGAGCCACCAGAGGTGCCACCGGCTCCAGGGCCGGAGCCCAGGTGGGATGCACGAGCTCGGACAGCGGACGCGCGGTCATCGGGGACAACCGGTCGGGGCCAGCGCTCCTCGACGAGAAGCGCGAACAGGCGCGAGCTGGAATGACATGGCTGTCATTCTGGCCTACTCTCCACTCATGGACGCGGTTCGGGTATCTCAGGCGAGTGTCGCCCATCACGAGACCGGGCAAGAAGCACTGTCCGAGCGGGATCGACAGATCCTGGAGTTCGAGAAGCAGTGGTGGCGACACCCCGGTTCGAAGGAGCAAGCTGTTCGCGAGCTCTTCGACCTTTCCGCCACCCGCTACTACCAGGTGCTCAATGTGCTGATCGACTCGCCGGCCGCCCTGCGGGAGCAGCCGATGCTGGTCAAGAGACTGCGTAGGATGCGCTCATCACGACAGCAGGCCCGATCGGCACGCCGATTGGGTGCCGACGCCTGAGGAAGCAATGCCAGACACGCAGGATTCGGGGCAGCAGGCCACGACGAATCAGACCGAGGTGGAGCCGGACGCATCGCCGGAATACCCCCGCGATGAGTTCGACGTCGATGTCGTCCCAGGCCAGCGCCGGGGAGCCCACCGCACCGCGCCACCCCCGCTGCTCGCGGCGATGCCGTGGGTGCTGGTCGGCCTCTTCGCGCTCGCGTGCATCGTCGCGCTGTTCACCGTCATCAATCCCAGCGACAACGTCGCGGCCAAGCCGACGCCCCGTCCGACCACGACGGCCAGCGCGACCCCGACCCCGACCGAGACTGTTCCCGAGGTCGACAAGGGCGTTCGCCTGCTGCTGCTCAACGGCACGAGGCGCAGCAGCAACCTGACCTCGGCCCGCACCAAGCTCGTCGACGACGGCTGGATCGTGGCCGACACCGGCCGCAACGAGGACCGCGACGTGGAGACGACGCTGGTCGTCTACCGCACGGAGTCGCTGCGCCCGACCGCCGACGCCCTGGCCGCCTTCCTCGGCTCCGGGACGGTCTCCTTCGATCCGAACCTCCCGGAGGAGATGCGCGTCGTGATCGGGGAGAACTACAAGCGCTGACGTCCGTGCCGGGGGCTGTGGTGGGTCCGGCGTCCAGCCGGGTGTTCGCGCGGCGACCGGTTATGTGTTGACTGGCCGACGATCGCTGGCTGGTGGGCTCGCAACTGGCTGATGGGCGCACAAGCGGCTGGACGTGGGGCGGCGGCGCCCCCCGCCGGGTCCAGACGAGGCCTGGAGGCGGGCCGGGCAATGCGGCTGCGCGCGTCGTGATCGGGGAGAACTTACAAGCGCTGACGGGCGTTCCGGGGCTGTGGTGGGCCCGGCGTCCAGCCGGGTGTTGGCGCGTCGACCGGTTATGTGTTGACTGGCCGGCGATCGCTGGCTGGTGGGCATGCAACTGGCTGGTGGGCGCATAAGCGGCTGACGTGGGGGGCGGCCGAGCCCCCGCCGGCCCAGGTCAGACCGGGAGGCAGGCCTGGAGGCGGGCCGGGCAATGCGGCAGCGCGCGTCGTGATCGGGGAGAACTTACAAGCGCTGACGGGCGTTCCGGGGGTGTGGTGGGCCCGGCGTCCAGCCGGGTGTTCGCGCGGTGACCGGTTATGTGTTGACTGGCCGGCGATCGCTGGCTGGTGGGCATGCAACTGGCTGATGCGCGCACAAGCGGCTGGACGTGGGGCGGCCGCGTCCCCGCCGGACCACGTCCGGCGACAACTGGCTGGTCGGCACACAAGCGGCTGACAGAAGTACACCCGGCTGGACGGGGGCAGCGGCACCCCCGGCGGCTGGATGCCGGCCCGGGGTATGCGGTCGTGCGTGGTGTCGATCGCGCGGCCGGAGCGGTTGCCCGCCTATCGGGCGCCGCTACCTACGCACGTCGGTCAGGTGTTGTCGAGAAGCCCGAGAAGGTAGTCGCCGTACCCCGATTTGCGCAGCGGCTCGGCCCGGGCGCGTAGTTCGTCGTCGGTGAGGAAGCCGGCGTGCCAGGCGGCCTCCTCGGGGCAGCCGATCTGCAGGCCCTGGCGGGCCTGGAGGGTCCGGACGAAGTTGCTGGCGTCGTTGAGGGAGTCGAAGGTCCCGGTGTCGAGCCAGGCGGTGCCCCGCGGCAGCAGCGACACGCTCAGTTCTCCGGTGTCCAGGTAGTCCCGCATGATGTCCACGATCTCCAGCTCGCCGCGGGGCGAAGGAGTCAGGCCGGCGGCGATCTCGACCACCCGGGAGTCGAAGAAGTAGAGCCCGGGAATGGCCCAGTGCGATCGCGGACGCGACGGCTTCTCCTCGATCGAGACCGGACGGTTGTCCGCGTCCAGCTCGACCACGCCGTAGGCGCGCGGGTCGGCCACCCAGTAGCCGAAGATCGTGCCACCGGGCTTGCCGGCATGCCGGCTGAGCTGGTGACCCAGCTGCGGACCGTGGAAGATGTTGTCGCCCAGCACGAGTGCGGCGGCGTCGCCGTCCAGGAAGTCCGCCCCCAGGGTGAACGCCTGGGCCAGACCCTCCGGGCGCGGTTGCCGGGTGTAGGTGATCGACACGCCGAACTGCGACCCGTCGCCCAACAGCCGGGAGAACGAGTCGGCGTCGTGCGGCGTGGTGATCACCAGCACCTCGCGGACGCCGGCGTGAATCAGCGTCGACAGCGGGTAGTAGATCATCGGCTTGTCGTAGACCGGCACCAGCTGCTTGCTGATGCCCTGGGTGATCGGGTGCAGCCGTGAACCGGTTCCGCCGGCCAGAATG
>JBDIAG010000468.1:0-4217 GCA_039812305.1 Actinomycetales bacterium
GACCACCGGCCCGGAGGACAGCTCGCGCGCCGCCAGCAGCCCCGGATCGCCGAAACACGCTATGACATAACCCTTCACGCCGTCGTGCTCGCCGCGGGCGATCTCGGTGAGCACTCCGGGGACGGCCAGCGCCTCGTCGTAGTGGCTCTCGATGCAGGCCGGGCCGTCCGCGGGATTGGTCGTCGTGATGAGAACACCGGGCCAGGCGGCGGACCGGGCGTTCTCGCCGATCACCTGAGTCATCTGGGCGGAGGTGTTCGGGTTGATCACCTTGATGTGCATAGCGACCCTCCTGGCTGGTCCGGCGAGACCGCCAACCTAGAAAGCCGTTGTTTCACCGATTGGTGACTTGTGTTTCACCGATGTTGCAGGGTGGATATATCGGGCCACCCGCTCAGGACCCGGGCGCCCCCGGGGCGAAGACGGCGTGGTCGGCCGGCAGCGACCCCACCGCGTCGAGCAGATGCCGGCCGTGCTGTTCGAAGAGGTCCAGTACCTCCTCGCGCCGTCGGCGCCGATAGGCCACCAGGATCTCGCCGTGATCGTGCTGCAGCCGGGCGAGCACGTCGATCGGCAGCAGGGTCATCGGCTGGGCCGGCTCGGTGATGTTCCAGGCCGCCTCGAGCAATCGCAGCAGCTGGCGCATCCGCGACGGTGCCACCAGCAGTTCGTGGAAGCTGCGGCTGCCTCGATGCCAGGCGGTCGCGTCACCGCTGGCCAGTACGGTGCCCAGCTCGTCGTGCACCTTCTGCAGGGCCTGGAACAGGGGCGGGTCCTCGGCGCGCTCCAGCGCTCGCCGCAGCGCGGCCGTCTCGAGCGCGTTGCGGGCCACGTACAGGTCGAGGTACTCCTCCCGGGTGAGGCGGGAGACGGCGTACCCCTGCCGCGGCAGATGTTCGACGAGCCCCTCCCCCTGCAGGGTCTTCAGCGCTTCGCGGATCGGCACCCGGCTGACGCCGAAGACGGCGGCGATCTCGTCCAGGGGAAGTTCGCTGCCGGGCGGGGCGCCGCCCTCGATCAGGACGCGTCGCACCTCGGCCACGATGGCCTCCTGGCCGGTGCCCGCACCGGCGTCGAGGCCGGCCAGAACCGGGCTGGGCCGACGTCGGCGAGAGTGCACCATGGCCGTACCGCTCTCACCGACGGAGCTGGACGCCCCGCGGCTCGGCGACCCGCTCCCCGTCGAAGACGACCCGGCCGCGCACCACCGTGCGTGACACGCTGCCCGAGATCGTTCGGCCCGAGTAGGCCGAGAGCTTGTTGCGGTGAGCCAGGCGGGAGCCGTCGATCGCGATCGAGCGGCCGGGCTCGTACCAGATGAGGTCCGCGTCCATCCCGACGGCGATCCCGCCCTTCCCGCGCAACCCGGCCACCTTGGCCGGCCCGGCGGACATCCACTCACTCACTCGCTCGACCCCGAAGCCGCGCTCGGCCGCCTCGTCGACCATCGTCGGGAACGTCACCTGCAGACTCGAGACACCGCCCCAGGCCAGTGCCAGGTCACCATCGCCCTTGACCTTCTCCTCGATCGTCGACGGCGAATGGTCGCTGACCACGGCGTCGATGATGCCTTCGGCCAGCGCCGCCCAGAGCTGCTTCTGGTTGCCGGCGTCGCGGATCGGTGGGCAGCACTTGAATTCGGCGGCACCGTCCGGCACGGTCTCGGCGTCGAAGACCAGGTAGTGCGGGCAGGTCTCGACGGTCAGCGGCAGGCCCTCGTCCTTGGCCTCGACGATGAGATCCAGACTGCGAGCGCTGGACAGATGCAGGATGTGGGCTCGGGTGCCGAATCTGCGCACGGCCTCGATCACCGTCCGGATCGCGTTGACCTCGGCGACCTCGGGCCGGGAGGAGACGAAGTCGGTGTACCGCCGGCTCGACCAGGTCGGCATACCGGCGATCACGTCGGGGTCTTCGGCGTGCACGATCATCCGGCCGCCGAAGCCGGCGATCTCGGCCATCGCGGCGTGGAACTGCTCGCGGGCCAGCGGCGCGAACTCCGGTACTCCGGAGTCGAGCAGGAAGCACTTGAAACCGAAGACCCCCTCCTCCCAGAGCTGTTCCAGGCGACCGAGGTTCTCGGGCACGGCACCGCCCCAGAACCCGACGTCCACGTGCAGCTGAGAATCCGCGGCGGCCCGCTTCTCGGCCAGACTCGCCGGGTCGATGGTCGGCGGGATCGAGTTCAACGGCATGTCGACGAAGGTCGTGATCCCACCCCGGCAGGCGGCCTCGGTGGCCGAGGCGAACCCCTCCCAGGTGGTGCGGCCGGGCTCGTTCACGTGCACGTGGGAGTCGACGTTGCCGGGCAGCAGCAATGCCCCGGGCGGGGCCTGGACGAGCCGGTGGCCCGGCGCCGGAGCCACCGCGGACCGGGCGCCCGTCCGCACCTCGACGATCCGTTCCCCCGCCACGACGACGGCCGCCGGCTGCAACCGACCCGCCACGAGGGTCTGGTCGCAGGCGAAGACGGTGCGCTCCACCGACATCCCCGCCTCAGGTCGCTTCCGCGGTGGCCGGGATGCGGTCGGCACCGGCCCGGGCGACCCGGTCGAGCGTCGCCTCGAACGCGTCCAGCCCGATCGCGACGTCCGCGGCCAGGACCGACTCGTCGGGATGGTGGGAGATGCCGTCCGCGCAGCGAAGGAACAGCATGCCGACATCGGTGAGTGAGGCGATCGCCATCGCGTCGTGCCCGGCCCGGCTGAACAGGCTCGGAGTCCGGGTCTGGCCGGCGCCGACGATGCCGCCGGCGACCGCATTCTTCAGCCAGTCGGCGCACCAGACCGCGGGAGCCGAATGCGCCTCCTCGACGACGACCTGCAGGCCGAGGCCGGTGCACTTGCCGAACATGGCCTCCCGGATCTCCTCCCAGGCGGCGTCCCGGTCCTCGTCGAACTCGGCGCGCAGGTCGATGCTGAACTCCGCCTTGCCGGGAACGACGTTCATCCCACCGGGGAACGCCTGCATCCGGCCGACGGTCGCGATCACCCGCCGGGCCCGGGCGATCCGGTTGACGTCGAGGACGGCGTGGCTGGCCCCGATCAGCGCGTCCCGCCGGCGGTCGTAGGGGGTGCCACCGGCGTGACGGGCCTGGCCGAGGGTGGCGACGTGGAACCGCCGGGCACCGGCGATCGAGCTGACCACGCCCAGCCCCAGCCCGTCCCGCTCCAGCCAGGGACCCTGCTCGATGTGCGCCTCCAGGTAGGCGACGACATCCTCCCGGCGGCGGGCGGCCTCACCCAGCCGGGCCGGGTCGAGACCGAACTCGCGCAGCGCCCGCTCCACGCTCACCCCGTGGTCGTCGACCAGGCCGAACCAGTCGTCCTGCCAGGTGCCGGCGACGGCGCTGCTGCCCAGCAGGGCGGTGCCGAAGCGGGTGCCCTCCTCGTCGCTGAAGCCGATCACCTCCACCGCGCACGGCAGCCGGCCGGCCCGATCGGCGAGACGGGAGACGACCTCGATCGCCATCACCACCCCGAGGGGACCGTCGTAGCGGCCCGCGTTCGGCACGGTGTCGATGTGCGAGCCGAGCAGCACGGCGGGCAGGCCGGGTTCGCGCCCTTCCAGCCGGCCGCAGACGTTGCCCGCCGCGTCCACCCAGGTGGTCATCCCGGCCTCGGCCATCCACGTCGCCACCAGGGCGTTGGCTCGAGCGTGTTCCGGCGTCAGGTGGTACCGGTCGATCCGGCCGGGCACCGCGGTGATGGCGGCGAGGTCGTCGCACCGCTGCAGTACGCGGGCCGCCCCGCGTGGCCCTCTCACCCGTACACCTCCTTCGCCGCGGCCACCCCGGCCCCCGGCGTGGGACACGTGCCCGCCTCCCGCAAAGACTGTTCCAGCGCCGCCAGCGTGGTCAGCACCGCGTCGTGACGGGCGTTGTAGCCCATCGTCCCGATGCGCCACACGCGGCCGGCCAGCGGCCCGAACGAGGTTCCGATCTCGATCCCGTAATCGCTGAGCAGACCGGCGCGCACGGCCTCACCGGGCACGCCGGCGGGGATCTCGACGGCGACGACGTTGTTCATCCGATGCGCCTGGTCGCCGAACGGCTGCAGGCCGAGGGCGACCACTCCGGCGGTCATCGCCCGCCCGTGCAGCTCGTGGCGCGCGACGCACGCCTGCCCCGTCTCCGCCACGATCAGCCGGGCACACTCCCGCGCCGCGTACAGCATCGACGTCGCCTCGGTGTGGTGGTTCAGTCGCCGCGGGCCCAG
>JBDIAG010000469.1:0-4205 GCA_039812305.1 Actinomycetales bacterium
CGGCTGGCTGGGCGGGCCGCTCTGGGCGCCGAGCCAGGCGATGAGCATCGCGAAGAAGATGACAGTCCGCAAGAGCGGGTGGGTGAGACTCACCAAACCCAGCATCAACATCCCCGGGAGAACCAAGGACCTGGCGATGTCCGGCCACAGTTCGCGCACACCGTGAGTCACCGATAACACCAGCATGCCGAGGAACAGGGTTGATCCAACACCAGGCCTGACGATCGCCACCAGCAAAACGACATGCCCCAGTATTCTGCCGACCAGGATGGGGGCAGAAGGAGCGGACGTCGCGTCCGAGATCGCCGACACCACCAGGAACGCCAGAGCAACCCATCGCACCATGGCAGGTGGCTGCTCGGCCGCCCACACACGAGAACCCAGGAGAATCACATCCCATTCAACACGTCACTATCCGGCAGATCACTCCGTCGAAGACTCCCTGCGCAACCGGGCCACCAGACGAGATTACTCCCACCTGGTCCGGGCTTGTCCCCGCAACTCCGCTCGACTCGGTGATGCCGGTGTGATGAGGGATGATGGCGAGCCCTCCCATCACGGCAACCGTAGCCAGAATGGTGGAGCCGACCGATACTCGTGTCATGACTATCTCCCCGGGATGTTCGGCCGATCATTTGGTCGGCCTGGAATCGTTTACATGAGTCGCCCGCCGTTGAACGCCATGACCTGGTGACATTCATCGCCCGACGCACCGATCGTGCCAATATTTGGCAGGGTGCCGTTTCGCCAAAAGTACGAACCCTTCGATGGAACCCTCAATTTGTGAAATGCGCTGACCCGGCACTTCGAGAAGTCCGCAAGAGAGCCAACCCGCTCACGCAGCGGCTTGCCATGTCCACTCAGCGGAAAGAACGGAGAAGATCACCGCCAGACCGGTGCGATCGCGACCGAGGACGGCATGTTCGCGAGCGACTTCACCGTCTGAGCACGAGGTGCCCGGCCAAGAAGGCAGGCGAAGTCGTCCCGTCTCGCAACACCCAGGACGATATCGCTGACCGAGACATGATCGCGTCATCCCGCGACGGCGGAGCACTCTGATCGTCGAAAGGCTAACTTTTGGCTAGAGTTGGCGTTTGCATCCTAGTTACGCGTCCGAAGTGCTCGCGGTCACATAAGGGGAACAGCACCTTGTTCTAGGATCGGGACATGGCGCGCATTCGAGTCCTCGTCGCCGACGACGAAGCGCTCGTGCTCGACGCCATCGCGACTTTCATCGCCGCGGCCGCCGACATGGAGGTCAGCGGCAAAGCCAGAAACGGCCAGGAGGCAATCGACCTCACCACGGCGACCAGCCCGGACGTCGTGCTGATGGACATGCAGATGCCGATCCTGGACGGGGTGTCAGCGATCGAGAGGATCCACCAGCTGCACCCACGATTGCCGATGCTCGCGTTGTCGTCCTTCGCCACCGATCGCTACGTGGTCCGCGCGCTGCGGGCCGGTGCCTCGGGCTATCTGGTCAAGGACACCCCACCGGATCGGTTGCTGGCGGGGATACGCGACGTCATGCATGGGGATGTGCCTCTGTCGCCGCAGGTACTGCGCTATGTCGTGCGCTCGATCCAGCAGGAACCGGGTCAGAGCCGCGCGCCGGATACGGTAGTGCGACACATTAGCGAGCGGGAGCTGGAGGTCATCCAATTGCTGGCCAACGGCAGCAGCAACCGCGAGATCGCGGAGAACCTCTATCTCAGCGAGGCCACCGTGAAGTCGCACTTGGGCCGCATCACCGCCAAACTCGGCGTACGCGATCGGGTTCAAGCGGTCATCCGTGCCCACGAGTGGGGGCTGGCCAAGCTCCGGCTCCCCGAGTAGAGATGCCCGGCCTCGCTCAGCTGACCCAGCCCTTGCGGCGGTCTTCCACGAACACCGCGAGAGCCGTCGCCCCGACGGCGAGCACGCCCGTCCAGAGCAGGCACAGCCACGGGTTCTCGACGATTCCGCCGCCGGCCACCACACCGGCGGCAACGAAGACGTTGTTCATCGGAGCCAACGTGTGCAGGACGGCACCGATCATCGGGATCCGCGCCAGCGTGTCCTCCCCGAAGGAGGTCCAGAGCACGACCACCACCGCTGCCGCGATGCCGTTGCGCAGCAGAACCGCCACCGACACCGCCAGGACGCCCAGCAGCGCGGTACCGATCGGCAGTGTCACAATCATCCTCGCCACCGCCGGAGCGGCCACGATCGCCACGACGTCGCCCCCGGAAGCAAGCCCGAAGGTCAGATAGCCGGCCACCAGGCAAAGCAGGCTGCTGATCCCGGCCCCCAGCGCGGCGACGATTGCGGTCCCGATCACCATCACGCCACGTCGCGGCTGTACCAGGTAGTCGACCCCAAGTTCTCGCGACATCGCCTCGCGCACATAGAGCCAGGCGGTGCTCACCAGAAGCACGATCTGCCCGAAGACCAAGTAGCCGATAACGACGAAGACGACGGAATCCTCCGGAACGGTGCCAGCAGATGTGGCCTGCACCGCCACCGGTCCGAAGGCGGTGAACAACGCACCGGCGACCGTGATCAGCATCGGTAGTAGAGCGCTGCGGATAGCCAGTCGAAGCACGGTGTTCTTGGCCAGGCAAGCATGCGCCCAGCGCAACGCAGCACGCGGCGCCGATTCCGACGCGGATGACCGCACCGCGGCCGCCGGGACGATGGACGTAGTCATGACAAGGCTCCTGTTCTGCCCCAAGGTCGGGCGGAGTAGTCGGAGAAGCGGAGGAACAACAGGATCGTCAGCACCGAGACCGCGACAACGGCCACAGTGAGCGGAAGGAATCCGAGAGTCGCTAGGTCACTGAACTGCGTCGCCCCCCAGCGATCTCGGATCCAGAAATCGATGAGTCGGAAAGGACTTGCGAACATGCCGGCTCGTCCGGGTAGGGCCGAACCCAGCACGCGTTCGATGAGATGCATCCACGCTAGGAGCCCCAGCACGACCCAGGCGCCAGCCTGGTAGCCAGTCGCCACATGCAGGGCAAACGACAGCGTGACGCAGAGCAGCGCCTGGACGACCAGCTTGACGGTGGTCTCCGGCAGCAGCCCCAGGAAGGTGGCCCCACCTGGGAAGATGCTCAAGGCGATCGCCAGTGCCGCAGCGGCCAGCACCGCCGACGTGACTGCTCCCACCGTCGAAGCAGCCCACTTCGACAGCAGCACCGTGCGCGGACGGGGGCTGACCACCAGGCACGGGCGCAGCGTCCCGTCACTGACGTCGCCATTCAACACACTCACCGCGAAGGCGAAGTAGGTCAGCGGTAGGACGACACCAGAGAACGCCAGAGCCGAGTCGAAGAGGTGCTCCGCGTCGCCCGCAGCGGTGCCGCGGAGCACGAGGGTGACGTTCCAGAAGCCGACCATGCCGATGCCGGCCCCGGCGAGTCGGACGGGCATCCGGTAACCGACGAGCTTGAAGAGTTCGGTGGCCAGTGATCTCACGACGTACTCCGGGTTCCCGGCACACCTCCGCCGCTGGGCTGCAATCTGGTGAAAAGGGCCTCCTCCAGGCTCGGACGCTCCTCGGCCATCGAGGTGAAATTGAGGCCGGAGCCAATCAGAATCCTCGATACGTCGCCGGCGTTCGCTCCAGTGACCACCACGGCCTCGTTGCCGGCCAGACGCGCAGTCAGACCGGATCGGGTGAGTGCCTCAAGCGCCTCGACGGGGTCATTGGTCCCGACCCGCAGACCCTCCGAGGCGCTGAACTCGCTCACCGGTCCGCTCCCGATGATCCGGCCATCGCCGATCATCACCACTTGGTCCGCGCAGGCCGCAACCTCCGTCAGAATGTGGCTGGAGAGAAGAATCGCTCGCCCCTCGTCGCGGAACTCCCGCAGGAGACCTCGTAACCAACGGATGCCTTCGGGATCCAATCCGTTGAGGGGCTCGTCGAAGACGAGCGTACCTGGATCCCCTAAGAGCGCTCCGGCGATGCCGAGCCGCTGCCGCATACCGAGCGACAGCGCTGAGACCTTCTTCCGCCCGGCGCCTCCAAGTCCTACCCGGTTCAACATCTCCGGGATTCTCGAACGGTCGAGATTGCCGGCGATCGCCAGCCAGCGCAGGTAGTTCTGGGCGGATTGATGTCCGTTCATCCACTGGGTGTCTAGCAGAGAACCGACCGTGTGCATCGGCCTCGCCAGCTGTCGATACCGCAGCCCGTCGATAAGTGCGGCACCCGAATC